>JAURXW010000497.1 GCA_030654205.1 Bacteriovorax sp. | reverse complement strand
AAATTAGTGCTGCTTCAATAATGGCCTGAACTTGCATACGATAAATTTCTGGGAAAGTTACACCCAAACGACAACCCCGATGACCAAGCATTGGATTAAATTCGTGTAGTTGATCACCCCGATTTTCAATTGTTTTCATATCAAGATGTAAGCTATCAGCTAACTCTTTTCTATCCTCTAATGAGTGAGGAAGAAATTCATGAAGTGGAGGATCAAGAAGACGAATATTAACTGGTAAATTATTTAACACAGTAAAGATGCCAACAAAATCCTCGCGCTGAAAGGGAAGAATTTTAGCTAAAGCTAACTCTCTATCTTTTACGTTGTTGGCGAAGATCATTTCACGAACAGCAAGAATTCTGTCTTTTTCAAAAAACATATGTTCTGTTCTACATAGTCCAATTCCTTCTGCCCCAAATTTTACAGCAACTCGAGAATCATCAGGAGTATCTGCATTTGTTCTAACTCCTAATTTTTTAAACTCATCAGACCATTTCATAAAAGTTGCAAAATCATCAGTGATAGCTGCATCGATAGTTGGAACAATTCCTTCAATAACTTCGCCAGTGGCCCCGTCAATCGTTAGAGAATCACCTTCTTTATATCTTTTTCCATCTACTGTTAAAGTTCCTGCAGCATAGTCAATAATCAAAGAAGAACATCCGGCCACGCATGGTTTTCCCATGCCACGAGCAACAACTGCAGCATGACTAGTCATTCCACCGCGAGCAGTAAGGATGCCTTGTGAAGCAACCATTCCCGCAATATCTTCCGGAGAAGTTTCTTGGCGAACCAGAATAACTTTTCTTCCTTCTTCATTTAAAAAATGAGCACGTTCAGAAGAAAAAGCGATAATCCCAGCCCCTGCTCCGGGACTTGCAGGTAAGCCTTTTGCGATAATTTTTTTATTTGCATTAGGGTCAAGCCGAGGGTGAAGAAGTTGATTTAAATCTTCCGGATTCACTCTTAATAAAGCTTCTGCCTTAGTGAGAATTCCTTCGCTAACTAAATCGACCGCAATTTTAATTCCGGCCGCAGCTGTTCTTTTTCCGTTGCGAGTTTGAAGAATATAAAGTTTTTTATTTTCAATCGTGAACTCAATATCCTGCATGTCTTTATAATGACCCTCAAGTTTTTTATAAACTGCAGTTAACTCAGCAAACGCTTCAGGCATTGCCTCTTCTAGAGTTTTAAAATGTTTATTAGAATCATTTTTTGAAAATTCATTTATCGGTTGTGGTGTTCTAATACCAGCAACAACATCTTCGCCTTGAGCATTGATTAAATATTCTCCAAAGAATTTTCTTTCTCCTGTAGAGGGATCGCGTGTAAAACATACACCAGTCGCGCAATCGTCTCCCATGTTTCCAAAAACCATTGATTGAACGTTTACTGCTGTTCCCCAGCTATGTGGAATATCATAAATTTCACGATATTTTATTGCGCGTGGATTATTCCAAGAATTAAAAACTGCGGCAACAGCTCTCCAAAGTTGCTCCATTGGCTCAGTTGGAAATGACTCACCTGTTTCTTCTAAAATAATTCTTTTATAAACAACTACTAATTCCTTTAAATCGTTGGCCGTTAATTTTGTATCTTCATGAACTCCACGCGCTTCTTTTAAATCTTCAAGTGTAGCCTCTAAAAGCGAAACATTGAAATCCATTACGACATTGGCGTACATCTGGATAAATCTTCTATATGAATCCCATGCAAAACGTTCATTGTTAGTTAGTTTTGCCAGACCTAAAACAGAGTTGTCGTTTAAACCTAAGTTTAAAACTGTATCCATCATTCCTGGCATAGAGGCGCGTGCACCTGAACGAACTGAAAATAATAATGGATTGGCATTGTCCCCAAATTTTTTCCCTGTAAGTCTTTCTAATTCAGAAATAGATTTTAAAACTTGTGAACGTATGACTTCATTAATGGCTTTACCGTTTTTTTCATAATCTAAACACGCCTGTGTTGTTACGGTAAATCCTGGAGGAACTGCAAGCTTAAGAGCACACATCTCTGCGAGATTGGCTCCTTTTCCACCCAGAAGATCTTTCATGTCTTTGTTCCCTTCAGTTAAGTCTTTACTAAAGAGATATACCCATTGGTTAGTTGTCATCGTTTCCTTACTCCTGCCTCGATTAATTGAGGTATTTTTAGTATGAGAAAATTATCGTTAAAATTTAAATTTATCTTTCAAGTAATTTGGTACCTGAGAAATAGCAATTCTTTCCTGCACCATTGTATCGCGGTCTCTGATAGTAATCGCATGATCATTTAAAGTATCAAAGTCGACTGTTAAGCAAAATGGTGTTCCGATTTCATCTTGTCTTCTGTAGCGCTTTCCAATTGATCCAGCGACATCGTACTCTGCTTTGTAATCAACAATTATATCGTTAAATAATTTATTTGAAATTTCTTCTAATTCTGGTTTTTTTGATAAAGGCATAATGGCAGCCTTTATTGGAGCAAGTGCTGGATGAAATTTCATAACAGAGCGCTCTTTATCTGGGTCACCTGCATTTTCTAAACGGTAAGCATCACACATAATCGCAAGCAAGCATCGATCCGCGCCCACAGAAGTTTCGATAACGTAAGGCAGATATTTTTCGTTATTATTGGCCTGATCAACATATTGCATATTCTTACCAGAAAATTCCTGATGTTGTTTTAAATCAAAATCAGTTCGAGAATGAATGCCTTCCATTTCTCCCCAGCCCATTGGGAATTCATATTCAATATCAGTTGCAGCGTCCGCATAATGAGCAAGTGAATCTGGTCCGTGTGGTGCCCAATGAATTTTATCTTTGCGTAAACCATTTTCAATATGCCATTTCCAACGAGTTTCCTTCCACTCTTCCATTGCTTCCATTTGAGTGCCAGGTTTTACAAAAAATTGCATTTCCATTTGTTCAAATTCACGAGTTCTAAAAATAAAATTCCCGGGAGTGATTTCATTTCTAAAAGCTTTACCGATTTGAGCAATTCCGAAAGGAAGTTTTTTTCTCATAGTCGTTTGAACATTTAAAAAGTTAACAAAAATCCCCTGAGCCGTTTCAGGTCTTAGATAAACAGTTGAAGCAGTATCTTCCATTGCACCCATTTGCGTTTTAAACATCAAATTAAATTGGCGAATATCAGTGAATGAATCCTTAGAGCCGCATTTTGTACAGGGCTTAGTGATATCGATATTGTC
>JAURXW010000496.1 GCA_030654205.1 Bacteriovorax sp. | reverse complement strand
AAATAAAGGGGCACCTTGAGTCCGGCAAATCACAGGCCTTGCCTCATACACGCTACAACGATCATTATATAAAAAAGTACAGGCACCTTTTTCAGGAGCTTCTTTCCATAAAGCTTGTAATTCATTTTTTGTTTCTGGATTTAATGAGTTAAACCAAGTCAACAGTCTCTCACTTTCAACCTTGAAAATGGTAATATCAGTAAAGCAGCATTTAGAACAACCCTCAGCGCATTTCATCTCACCGCCATATTTTTTACTGACTTTATCAAAGAATCCCGAGGCATTTTCTTGTAGAGTTTCTATAGGCTTTTTATTCATGTCTTTTCTCTCATTAGTTGACTATCACTCTACCTTTTTTTGGCTTTTAGTGCTAATAATGTCTAATCCAAAATTCTAATAGAGGTCCAAATGAAAACTCAATGCGTCATCTCTTGTCTAGTCATGATTATTTCTTCATTTTCTTTGGCCGCGGATAAACCCATTCGAGTAGGAATGGTTACGGATGTCGGTGGAGTCAATGATCAGTCATTTAACCAATCGGCCTGGGAAGGATTGCAAAAATTAAAAAAAGAATTGGGAATAAAAGCTAGTTACCAAGAATCTAAACAAGACGCTGATTATCAATCAAATCTTGAAACACTTTATGATGCCGGCAACGATTTAATTTGGGGTATCGGTTTTAAAATGGCAGATGCTATTTTAAAAGCTGCCAAACAAAATCCAAAGCAAAAATATGCTATTGTTGATTACTCATTTGGCGATAAAACTCCACCCAACGTAGTTGGAGTTATGTTTAAGGCCGAAGAAGGTGCATTCTTGGCAGGCTTTATTGCCGCTAAAATGTCAAAAACAAATACGATTGGTTTTATCGGTGGAATGTCCGTTCCCATCATCCACTCTTTTCAATATGGTTATAAAGCCGGAGCAAAATACGCCAATAAAAACATTGTTGTTTTAGAGCAATTCTCAGAATCGTTTACTGATGCTGCTAAAGGAAAGGCCATTGCCAACCAAATGATTTCTAAAAATGCAGATGTTGTTTTTCATGCGGCAGGTGCTGTTGGTGATGGAGTCATCGAAGCGGCAAAAGAAAAAAATAAAATGGCCGTTGGTGTTGACCGTGATCAAAACTATCTTGCTCCAAAGAATGTTATCACCTCTAGCATGAAGAGAGTTGATAATGCTATTTTTCAAGTAGTCGCTGATCTTCAAAAAGGATCTTTCAAAGGCGGAAGCACACAAAACTTTGGTTTAAAAGATGGAGCGGTTGATATTGCACCAACAACTTCAAAGATGATCCCTGCGAGTCTCATAAAAGAAGTTGAGGCATTAAAGATTAAAATTGCCGATGGAAAAATCAAGTCTCCTTCAACTGAAGCAGGCTATACTACTTATTTAAAAACTCTTAAATAATGTTTGCTCTTGAACTAAAAAATATTTCTAAAACTTTCGGCTCTTTCAAGGCCAATGATGGAATCAGCCTCTCTGTTAAATGCGGAGAGGTTCACGCTATTCTTGGTGAAAATGGTGCTGGAAAATCGACACTTATGAAAATTATTTTTGGCCTTTATCAGCCAGATATAGGTGGCGAAATTTTTCTAAAAGGCCAAAAAGTTACAATTTCCAATCCCCGCTTTGCCATTAAAAACGGAATTGGAATGGTTCATCAGCATTTTATGTTAGTGCGCCCTTTTAGTATTCTACAAAATATCATCCTAGGAGTTGAACCACGTAAATGGTTTGGTATTGTCGATTATAAAGCTGCGAGAAAGCAGGTTAACGAGCTTTCAAAAACTTATAATTTTAATATTGAGCCAGACCGTATAGTAGAAACAATCAGTGTTGGAATGCAACAGAAAGTAGAGATCATTAAAACTCTTTACCGAAATGCAGAGCTCATTATTTTGGATGAACCAACCGCTTCTTTGACACCTCAAGAAGTTTTAGATTTTTATCGAATTGTTGAGAATTTAAAAAGACTTGGTAAAACGATTATTATCATCACTCATAAACTACACGAGATTAAAGAAATTGCAGATCGTTGCACCATCATTAGAAAAGGGCAATTCATTGAAACAGTGGATGTATCTTCAACCAGTGAAGAAGAGTTAGCTGCTAAGATGGTTGGGCGTATCGTTGATTTAAAAGTTTCAAAATCAAATGCCAATCCTGGCGAAATCATTTTTAGTGTAAAAGATTTATGCGTCTTAAATGATAAATTATTTCTTAAAGTTAATCATTTTAATTTAGATTTACGAAGAGGAGAAATCTTAGGTCTTGCAGGCATTGATGGAAATGGTCAGCGAGAATTAGTGGAGGCCTTGAGTGGACTTCGAAAAATTAAATCGGGATCAATTAAATTAAACAATAGAGAGATAAGTAATTTAACCCCAAGACAAATTTACGAAAGTAAATTAGCGATGATTCCAGAAGATCGTCAACGCAGAGGTTTAGTTCTAGATTTTCAAGTTAAAGATAATTTCGTTTTGCAAAGGATTGAGAAATCACCTTTTTCTCATTATGGATTTATCATCACTCGAGAGATTGAAAAGTTTGCCGACACCATGATGGAACGCTTTGATATCCGACCACGTAATATTGAACTTAATGCCAGAAATTTATCTGGTGGAAACCAACAAAAAATTATCCTTGCGAGAGAAATTGCCAACAACCCCGATGTCCTTATTGCGTTTCAACCGACACGTGGTTTAGATGTCGGAGCTATCGAATATATTCATCAAGAACTCATTAAACTTAGAGATCAAGGTAAGGCTATTTTACTTATCTCTTACGAACTTGATGAAGTCATTAATTTAAGTGACCGTATTGCAGTCATCATTGATGGTGCCGTTTCGGCAAATCTTTCAGAAGAGACACTTGCTACTCATAAAAATATTAAAGAACATATCGGTCTTTTCATGGCCGGCGGTAAAGCTTAAGGAAATCTATGAAAAAATTTCTTTTTAGTTTTTTATGTGTTTTAAGTGGTTTGCTTTTCGGGGCACTTATTTTAAAACTCTCAGGCATATCTCCTATTGAAGCTTATACTGTCATGTGGAACGGCGCTATTTCTAAACCTAGCTATATTGCCTACATAATTATCCGCTCCACTCCACTTATTTTAACAGGTCTCTCTGTCGCTTTTGCATTTAGAACAGGGCTTTTTAATATTGGATCTGAAGGTCAATTTATTATGGGTGCACTAAGTGCAGCTTTTTTTGGATATTTTTTTAATTTTAATCCATGGATTCAAATTCCTCTAGTGCTAATGCTTGCTGTTTTTATTTCTAGTCTCTATGGAGGCTTAGCAGGATTTATGAAGGCGCTTTTTGGAGTTCATGAAGTTATCTCGACTATTATGCTTAACTGGATTGCACTTTATTTTTCAAACTATATGGTCTTGCACGATGGTTTTCATAAAGCTAATACTGAAACTTCTGAATTTATTAATCCCTCAACTTCCATCACTATTTTGGAAAACTGGAAATCAAGCGATGCAGGACTTGAATGGCTTGGCCAACATCCTTTGATTAGTGATTTTTTACGTCCATCAATTAATGCCGGCATTTTTCTCGCAATCCTAGCGGTCATTATAATTTGGTTACTACTTAAGAAAACGACATTTGGTTTTAAATTAAAGGCCGTAGGCCTTAGTCCAGAAGCTGCTCGCTATGCGGGAATCAATGTTAATAAAAAAATGACTCAATCAATGATGATTGCAGGTGGGCTCTCCGGACTTGCCGGTGCCACTCATGTCATGGGAGTTTCTAAAAATGTTGCAATTTTAGCGGCCCATGAAGGTTATGGGTTTGACGGTATAGCTGTTTCATTAATTGGCTCAAATGCTCCTTTCGGATCTATGATCGCAGGCTTTTTTCTGGGTGCCTTAAAATATTCGGGCCAAAAAATCCAATCTGCTCTCGAAGCTCCATCTGAAGTTATTAGTATTATGATCGGTGCCATTATTTTCTTTATAGCTATTCCTGTGATTTTTGAAAGACCAATTAATAAAATTCTAAAACTTTGGGAGAAGAAATAATGAGAGACTTATTTTTTCTATTCAGTACAACTTTAATGTATTCGACACCGCTTATTTTTACCGCACTAGGTGGAGTTATTTCTGAGAAAAGTGGAGTCATTAATATTGGTCTAGAAGGAATGATGACGATGGGAGCTTTTTCTGCCTCACTCGTAGCGATTAAAACAGGAAATCCTTGGCTAGGTCTTATGGCCGGTGGTTTGGGTGGATTAGCACTAGCAATTTTTCATGCGATTGCATCCATTAAATATAAAGGAAACCAAGTCGTTTCTGGCATGGCAATCAATTTTCTGGGAAGTGGAATTGCTATTTTTTTATGTCGATTATTTTTTGATGGGACAAGTATGACTCCGCCATTAGACTTAGAAAAAAAGATTCCATCTTTTTTTGGTCAATACGCAACAGTGTACCTCGCATTATTGGCAACTCTATTCATTTGGATAATTTTAAATAAAACAGTCTTGGGACTTCGCTTAATAAGCGTTGGTGAGCATCCCAAATCAGCAGATGCTGCAGGTTTAAATGTTTCTCTTTATAAGACTATAGGAGTTTTAAGCTCAGGATTTTTAGCCGGTATTGGTGGCGCAAGTCTTTCAATAGCTATAGTTTCTAATTTTAGACCTACACTTATTTCTGGGCAGGGCTTTATTGCAATAGCTGCACTTATTTTTGGAAAATGGCGTCCAGTTCAAACATCTATTGCTTGTTTATTTTTTGGTCTCTCACAAGCATTAGTTATTTTTCTTGGCGGTAGAGAAGATATACATATCTCATCACAATTACTTTCTATACTTCCCTACGTGCTGACACTATTAATTCTGGTGGGCTTTATGGGTAAGACAACTTCGCCTTCAGCACTTGGGGAATAAAAAATAACATATTTAAAAGATGCCCTAAAGGGTAAATTTAAAATTGGAGATTAAAATTCCAGGAGTTTTTGAACCACCAACTTCGCGCTCAAAATACGATCCTGTATTAGTAATAGTCTCTGCATAATTTGTTAAATCAATAAGTTCACTGCCAAATATATTATACAGGCTTTCATCAAAACGCAGGTCTTGAATTGGACTGACTATTTCACCATTCTCAACCCAAAAACAAGCATAACGTGTCATCCCCGTTACTCTGGCCGTCTCACGATCCGACCAACTTAAATAATGAAGATCAGAAATATAAAGACCAGTACCCAATTCTTTTAAAATATTTTCACGAACAAGACTTCCCGTAGCAACAACGGGGGATCTCATCCCCTCACTGTCTAAAGAAAATTTTGTTTCAACTTTATATTCATTTGCAGTTCGAGTTGAAGTCAAAAAATTTTTAAATTCTCCTTTTGTAATAACAGGCATCAAGCTTTCTGCAATCTCTCCTAGATCATTAAATCTTGGAGACATACCAAGTGAGAAATCTTCAGCTAAAGAAAATTTTGGTGAAAGTCTTTTTTTATTTTCCCAAAGATCTTTAAATGATCCATTCCCCCTTTGATGCTCTCCCATCGAAACGCCACCCCAATTCATTATTCCCAATAATTCAGAGACGGCCGAAGGAGCAAGAAATGCACGATATTGACCAGGTTCAATTTTTTTTGAAACGCGGTTCATCAGGGCGAGCTTAGATTCACTATCAGTTAAATTAAGTTTCAAGGCCTCTGCATTCCAATTCACACCAGCGAAAAGTGCCTTAACGGCCTTTTGTTGATTATTATAAAGAGAATAGTCTAAATAATAATTTTTAGTTTTAAACCAATGAAATTGCCCCACCGAATTTATGGTGGCGCGAACAATATCACCAGATGAAAAAGCCCCGGCCAAGTCCAGGTGCCCTGAAAAATCTAAAACATTGGTTAACATTTCATCATTACTTGGAAGTTGATTATCATTTATATCTTTTGTAATTCCAAAAAAAGCAGGACGAACCAAATAAGGGTCTTCTGGAAGACGGTCAATCCAAATTCTGGATTCTTTTATTTTTTCTAAAACCATTAAAAAATTTTCATCATTACCAATAAATGGAAGATTGAAACTTAAGGTTTTATTTCCCTTAATAAATTTATATTCTACAAAGGCTTGATGTAAATTTGTGATTTGACGAATTTTGGCATTGGAAATTCTACTGAAAAAAGTATTTTCTGCTGACAAAGTTAAAGTAAGGGATTCATCACCTGTAAGCTCATTTAAAACTTTTTTTGAAAAATTTTCAAAGGTTGTGTAAAAGTTATTCATTATTTTCCACCGCCAAAAACTTCAATATTAGAAAACAAACAAACTGGACTAGCATGTCCTACATACATAATTTGATTGGGCTCCCCTTTTCCACAATTAGTCAGTCCTCCAACTTGGTAACTATTTTTATCACCAACCATTTTTAACTGATTCCAAAATGGTGCAGTAATTCCTCGATAGTTTGGATTCTTTACTAACTTAGTTAATTTTCCATTTTCAATTAATTGAGCGTACTCACAACCAAATTGAAATTTATTTCGATAGTCATCAATCGACCATGCTCGAGTAGTTTGCATCATCACTCCGCGCTCAACAGAACCAAGTATTTCTTCAAAGGAAGATTGACCTGGTTCCAAATTTACATTGCCCATTCGATCAATAGGCGCTCGATTCCATGATGCTGATCTTTGACTCGATACCCCCGGAAGATTTAATCTCTCCTGAGACTCCAAACTTCCAAGCCCACGCACCAGTAGACCATCCTTGATTAAATATTCTCGAGTGGCAATCGCTCCAGTATCATCTGCATAATAACTAGCATTTTGTCCTGAAACAGTTGGATCAAAAGTTACATTCATTAATTTTGAACCATATTGTAATGAACCAAAATCTGAAGGCTTAACAAAACTCCATCCTGCATAATTTCTCTCATCACCTAAGATACGATCAAGCTCTAATGGATGACCGATACTTTCATGAATTTGTAAAAACATTTGGTCTGGGGCCAAAATTAAATCCATTGTACTATTTGGACATTCTTCTGCTTCTAAAAGGGCCAGTGCTTCACTTGCAATTTTAATTGCAGCTATATTTAATTTAGCAATATCGATTCTTTCCAAACCAATTTGAGTACTTTGTTCATCACCAAAGGTACGTTTTTGAGTCCCCTTTGAACTTGCGGCAGTTGCACTCATGCCGATACTAGATCGAGTTATATTTTGTATAATATCGCTACCATTTGTAGCAACTAAATGCGTTTGCGTTTCAGTAAGCGAAAAATTTGCTGTTCGACTTATTATATGATCGTGAATTTTCATTGCACGCGAGATGTCGGTTAATAAATCAGTAAGATTCGCTGGAGAAAAAAAAGCCAATCCTTGTTTGGTCGGGCTTTGATATTCACCAATTGCACGAGGTCTTATATTTTGTGAAAAATTAAATAGACCAAATTTTTTAGCAAGTAAGGCCGATTGTTTTGCTTTCTCTGCACAGCGCTTAACTTCCGATAATTCAAATGAGTTAGTGGCTCCATAGGCAATTTGTCCACCGATCATAACTTCAATCATCAGCCCATTATCTTCAGAACTAGATAATCCTTCAAGGATCTCATTTCGAACGCTGATGTTAGCAGTTTTACTATGAAACGATCTCAATGAAATATAATCTGCTTCAATATTAAGTGAACTTAATAATTTTTTTAAAGTCGACATTTTTAACCTATTTTAATTTATTGAATAATTTGAATATTTCCATTTCCATCAATGTAAAAACTTCTGACTGCGCGTTTTTCATTAAGTAGACCTTTGACTGCATATGAAAGCTGAATCGTTGCTGAAGCAATTGGCTCATCCATAGATCCAACGTTAGCAATTCCTACTAATTCTGAAGTTGCATCGAAACTAAATCCCCATGCTGAAGAAATTTCACTTGTTTGAATTCTTAAATTGGTAATGTATTTTCCTGTTCCCTTATAGTTTCCGTTAAATTGAAAAAATACAGAGTAGGTAAAACCTACGACCTCGTTATTGTAACCATTTTTAAATGAAACACGGTAACTATGCACTGAAGGAACAGACCAGTTGGCCATTTGATTAAGACTAGTGTTTTCACTTTTTAATTCTGGCAGCACACTGATAGTTGGTGCATTTTTTATTGTAATAACTGGTCGTCCACCATCAATAATTTTCCAAATTTTTGTCCCCGTTGCAATAAGTCCATCAACTGTCGCAATGACAGCATCAACTGGATTGGCAATAGGTGGGATCGTCGCAGGCGGAGCTACTTCATCAAATTCTGTTACAGAAATAGATGTAATTTCTAAGTTGGGATCATTTTCAAAAGTTGAAGACTCTGCAAAAGCATTACCCACGGATAAAGAAAGTAAAACTGTTGCAAGTAAAATTGACTTTAACATTATTGATCTCCCGTTGATAAAACTTATGGTGAATTTATCGCCTGTAGAGAAGTCTTTGTCTAATTAAGTTTATGCTTGTAAGGCGATTTAAGAATGCACATTTTCATAAGCTAAGTTCCCCGCAATATAAACGGCTTTTGTCGCCCGATCGTCCCCCATAATCATTTGTATAAAAAGTGCTTCTTCAATATTTTTACAATGCCCCATTCTAAAGTCGATAAGGGCGGTTGATTTTAAATTGAGTACAACTAAATCGGCTTCCATTCCAGGCTTAATCGAACCTATTTTATCTTCTAGTCCTAATGATTCAGCAGCACCTTTGGTGGCCAAATAAAAAGCATGAATTGATGAAAGAGCAAAGCCTCCAAGTTGGGCTATTTTATATGACTCATTCATGGATTGAAGTTGAGAGAAACTTGTACCAGCTCCAACATCTGTTGCTAGTCCAAGCTTAACAGGGCGATCTTTTCTTTTGGCAATTTCAAAATTAAATAATCCACTTCCTAAAAATTCATTAGAAGTTGGACAGTGAGCGACACTCGATTGTGTATCATACATCCGCTGCCATTCTCTTTCGGTTAGATGTACTCCATGTCCATAAACGGCCCTTTTCCCCAATAGACCATAATGATCATAAACATCGAGGTAGTCTTTGCGTTCAGGAAATAATTCCTTAACCCAAGCAATCTCTCCTAAATTTTCCGAAACATGGGTCTGCATATAAGTTGTTGGAAATTTTTTCCACAAAGCACCTGTGGATTCTAATTGTTCATGGGTACTCGTTGGCGCAAATCGAGGCGTAATTGCGTAGCTGAGCCTTTCTTTGTTATGCCATTTATTTATTAAGTTAAGCGATTGATCATAACCAATTGTTGCAGATTTATCTAAAAGGGCCTCTGGAGCATTCCTATCCATCAAAACTTTTCCAGCAATCACTCGCATATTTCGTTGTATCGCTGCTTCGAAAAATGCGTCGACAGATTCTGGATGAACAGTACAATAAGTCATCACTGTTGTAGTTCCGGCCTTTAAACATTCATCTAGAAAAAACTCAGCTACTTTTTTAGCATAGTCAAAATTTTTAAACTGTTGTTCTGCAACGAAAGTGTAATTATTCAACCAATCAATTAATTGTTTTCCAAAGGCTCCCATAATTTGAGTTTGTGGGTAATGAATATGAGTGTCTATAAAACCAGGTAGCACTAGTGAATCTTTATAAGTTTTAACTTCCATAGCTTCTGGAAGAGTTGATTTTAACTGATCAAAAGATCCGAAAGATTTAATTTTTCCATTTTCAAATATAATTAAAGCGTCGGGTTCAAAGTGGTAAGCTTCAGCAATTCCTACAATAAAAGGATCAGCAATAAAACTAAGGGCAGCCGAACGAATGGCGTGAGGCATATGTGAGGTGTTCATAATTTCTCCAATATCAATAGTTTATTATTCTATTAAAATTTTCAGCATCGAGCAATTAGAACACAACATTACATATGTTTAATTTTTTGAATATATGCATATTGAGGAAGAGTTCCCTTCCTTAATATTTAATCAACTGTATTACAATAAGCATTGGCCGTTAAATAAACTAGTGGATCAACGCTTGGATTATTAACATAGACTCTAGATGATCCAAACATTCCTTGATACAAAGTCATAAATTCAGAAGTATTAATCGAAGCTCCAGATTTAACCTGTGCTCTCATTTGAAGATTACAAGTTATTGTGTGTCCTGAAGTATTGTAAATCGTACACTCTCCCGAATAAGAACCATAGTTACAAGTTGGATAAACAAAGACGGGAGCGGCACTTGCTGCGAAGCTCAATCCTAAACCTAGACTTAGCAATAATTTTTTCATTCTATCCTCCAAAATAAGACTTTTTAAAATCATCTTTGAATTTTTATCCTATGACAATCTATTCCCTTAGATTTATCCTTAAATCTCAGGAGAACCAACAAAATGAAGCGCTCACCAAAAAGAACACTGGCCCTTATCGCCCATGATGGAAAAAAAGCTGATATGATAGCTTTTGTAAAAGATAATATAGAATTTTTCAAAACGTTTAATCTCGTCGCTACGGCCACAACGGGAAAACTGCTTCAACAAACAGGACTAAAAGTAACAAAAGTTTTATCGGGACCTATTGGTGGAGATGCTCAAATTGCCGCCATGGTAGCAACAGGTAAGGTTCATGCCGTTATTTTTATGCGAGATCCACTTGGCATGCATCCGCATGAACCAGATATCTATTCGCTGCTTAGAATTTGTGATGTTCACGACGTACCTCTGGCAACAAATCCTTCGACTGCTCAATTGATAGTTAAAGGACTTTTTAAAAATTTACTCCTGTAAATCTTTAAGCATTGCTTCAACTTCATTAAACGCTACAACATTGCCATGCTTTTGATAGCCCTTCATTAAAAGATCTGCTTTTTTTCTAATTGCGATCATGACTATTTCAATATGCTCCACAGAGAGTTTTCTAATGTTCAATATTTTAAAAAGCGCTTTAAGCCTCCACATATCCATAGCAACGTATTTTGTAGATAACTGATCTTCGTGACCACCATGCTTGATGATAATAGGATTGGAAATATAACCGATTTCATAAATTGAAGAAATTTTCAACCAAAGATCATAATCTTCACATACTACAAAGTCTTGATCAAAGCCTCCCATTTCTAAAAATAATTTTTTAGTAAACATAACAGAAGAAGGCGCAATAAAACAAAGCTGTACGCATTTGTCAAAAATCCATCCGCCGAATTTTTGATGAGAAGCTCGCTGATTAACTCTAACCCCATTTCTGATCCAGAGCTCTTGGCCATAGACAATTTCCAGTGCGGGATTTTGTTTAAAAAAATTAAACTGCTCTTCTAATTTGTGCGGCAACCATTCATCATCGGAGTCAAGGAAGGCCAGGAAGTTTCCACTAGATTGCTGTACACCAAAATTTCTAGCACTAGATACGCCTAGGTTTCTCGTTTTAAA
>JAURXW010000322.1 GCA_030654205.1 Bacteriovorax sp. | reverse complement strand
TTCAACATTGGTGATTCCCTCTGCTCCACAAAAGCGCTTTTGAGCAAAAGGAAGGTCCATGGAAAGATTAATTACAACCGTATTACCCAGATCTGTGGCAGCTTTACTAAATTCTCGAACACTCATGGCACATGTTCCAGTATCTACGCTGGGGAAAATATTAAGAATTTTATGGCCTTTAAAAGAATACAAATTTACTTCACTAAGATCTGATTTAACCATTGTAAAGTCGGGAGCAATATCTCCGATATGGGGTAGTGTTCCGCGAGTGTTAACGTCTTGTCCATGTAGTTTAATTTTTGTCATGATGTATACTCCTGATTAGTTAAGAAGGAGATTACACCTAAGACTTTGAGACTAAACTACGCAGCAAGCAAAGATTTTGAATCATGATGAGGGATTTTTTTATATGGAATTTATCAGAAACATTTTAATTATTGATAAATTCAATGATCAAGTCGAATTAATTAAAAAGCAAATCTTGAGTAAAAGTAATAAGTTTTCAGTATTCACTTTAAATAGTCGATTGCAAATTGCAGAAATTGCCAGCAAAAACGATATTAAATGTTTATTTTTGAACGCGAATATTGGCAAGGTAGACACTTTTTATATATTGCGATTTTTTGAAATGTTAAAAGAAAAAAATAATGTGGATATTCCTATTTTTTTTACCTCTGAAGATTTTGATTTAATGCAAGAGGCATTAGCAAAATTTACAAAAATAAAATTACAAATTTTACACACACCATTGGACATAAATGATTTAGTTGAAAAAATTCAAGTTGCAATATTGGGTAAATCAACTCTTTTGGCAAAATCTAAAACATCAAAAAATTCTTTAAGTGTTGATGTTGAGTTTATGAACGTTTTTATAACTAGTTCTAAAAAAGTCATCGCTGAAATGGCGCAATTATCAGATTTAGTACATGGTGCCCCTATTTTAATGGCCCAACTAAAAATACCACTTGATATCGCTATTTCTGCTAAAATCTTAATTTCTTCAGCCTATTTTAAAGGAAGTTATTATATTGCGTTTCCCAAACAAACCTTTCTTAATTTTTATGAAGTTGCTGTAATGGAAAAAACAACTGAAATCAATGAAGAAAACAAAGACTTTGCAGGTGAACTTGCCAATATTATTTATGGTCAGTGTAAGAAAAAGTTTTCAGATGAAGGATTTAATCTGGACATGGTTATTCCTTCCATTCATCTGGGCGAAATAAAATATTCAGTAGTTATTTTAATTCCTTTTGAAAGTTCATTGGGGAAATTCTATTTAGCAATTGCTCCAGGACTTATCTAAATTACTAATGAAAAAAAATAAAGCAATATTTTTAGATCGTGATGGAGTGATAAACAAACTTGTTTTAAAAAATGGAAAAGCTCGAGCTCCTTATTCAATAGAAGATTTAGAATTATTTCCTGGAGTGATTGAAGCCTGCCAACAATTAAAAAATCTAAATTATTTTATAATAGTAGTTACCAATCAACCTGATATGGTCCGTGGTCTGGTAACGCGGGAAAGTATCGATATTATAAATGCAAAAATTTTAGAATGTTTATTGATTGATGATATACAAATTTGTTTTCATGATAACGAAGACAAGTGTCTTTGTCGAAAACCAAAGCCTGGAATGCTTCTTGAAGCGGCCCTTAAATGGGAAATTGATTTGGAAAAATCTTTTATGATCGGAGACCGTTATGGTGATATTGCAGCCGGAGTAAGCTCAGGGTGCAGAACCATCTTAGTGGGAGAAGGTGATATTCAAGGTCATTTTCCAACACCTAATTACCAAGTGACCTCACTTCTGGAAGCTAGTTTTATCATTGAGTCTTTGCAGGATGATTTGAACACATAGTTGTTGGTAATCCATCTAAAGGATCAACACGCGCTTTGGTACCATACATAAGAGAAACGTGGTTTAAAATTTTTACAGGCCCATTTTTTCCAATTGGATTGATATTATTACCAGTCCTATAAGTAGGTGTATATGCAACTCCAAATATTTTAGACTTCTGATTATTATTTTTTGAAATCCCAAGATAGGCCACAGTTCCAACTTGACGATCAAGCCCTGCTTGGCCTGCTACAAAATTACCCAAAGAATAAATGATTAAAGTTTCTCTTCCATTTTTTGTTGTATATTTCTCCCACGGTTGCAATACGTGAGGATGACTTCCCACCACCGCAATTGCTCCTGCTTCTAAATATTTCCGGGCATATTCTTTTTGATATGTTTTAGGGACATGAGAGTACTCAACCCCCCAATGAGGAAGTACAATAATCGCATCAACAAGGTCATTGTTAGCAAGAGCTTTTATTGTTTTAAAAATCTGCTCACCTTCGCAGGTAAGAATTTGATTTCTATTATCTGGAATATTTAAAAATTCGGTGCAACCAATAAAAGCAACATGCATATTGTTAATTTGTGCAATTTTATAATATTCTTCTATTGGGAATTGGGAAGATCTTGTTCCAACTGTAAATATATTAATGGCTTTGGCGGCTTCAAGAGTTCTATCAATTCCGATACTGAATCTATCTTCAGCATGATTATTAGCGACTGTTAATAGATCGTAACCTGAAGCTTTTAGATCAGATAATATACGCGGATGATAATTGAACTGATAATTTGTTCCCGAATAAACGTCACCATCATACACAAAACCTATATCACCTCTGTCTTTTCCATTTTGATCTATGCCTAACGCTACAGGGCCCTCAAGATTTGCTACTGAAAAGTCAGCTTTTTGGATAAGGGGGGTTGTATTTTTCCAAAGTTGCGAAAAATGTTTGCTTTCTAAAACAACAGATTGATAGAGGGCCTTGTGAATTAGAATATCTCCAACAAAGGAAATCGTGGCCTGTTGGTTTTTTGAATCGCAAGGAGTCGAGAATATTAAATCATTCGCTAAAAGCGAGCTTGAGAGTGTTATGAATGAAATAATTAGAGATTGATTGATGTAGTTTATCATATGGCGTTCTCCTTATCGCAACGATATAGGATGTTGATTTTTTTTAAAATCAATTTAAAGATACAGAATAATTATATATTCAAATGGGTTATATAGATTAAATCGTCTATTGCTCTTTGCTTTTTAAACGTACATTTTTAATTAAGCAATAAACTTCCAGCTTCTGGTTGAACGCTTTGGGTTAAATGAATAATGATAAACAAGATATAAAACTGGATAAAAAAAAAGAACTTCAAAAAAGTAAATACAATATTACTTTTTATATAGTATTTATTTTAGTTCTTTTTTTAATCCAAGAGTTTTATAAAAAAAATTATCGATATGAATCAGTTCCTTATAATGAATTCAAAAGTCTATTAAGTGCTGGGAAAATTAAAGAAATTGTTGTTTATGATAAAGAGCTTAGAGGGATTCTCAAAGTACCTGGGGCCAATAAAGAGTTAGTTGTAGTTTCCAATCTAGTAGATCCCGTTTTATCGAGTGAGCTTGATAAGTTTAATATTAAATATTCAAAAGTTACTGAGTCAACTCTACTTGGAAATATTTTTTCTTGGGTAGTTCCTACATTTGTTTTTTTTGCTGTTTGGTTTTATTTATCGAAAAA
>JAURXW010000469.1 GCA_030654205.1 Bacteriovorax sp. | reverse complement strand
TGGCTGAGAAAAAAGCAGAATACCTAGAAAAACACGCTAATTCAGACGAAGAAATGAGTTCAGAAGGCTTTCCAAAAGGCGCGCAGCTTTGCAACAAGTGTAATACCAAAGCATCGATAGTGATGGACGGGTGTTTGACTTGTTTGAATTGCGGTGAGAGTAAGTGCGGTTAAATTAAAAGGGGCTTCGGCTCCTTTTGTGTATGTGCGACACCCCATAAGCGACTAGTTCTACCCCATAAGTCGCTAGCGCCAACCACATAAAGCACTAGTAAAAAGCCTGATAATTCAGGCTTTTTTATTATTGGGTACCTTATTTGAGATTAGTTAAGAGTCTCCATTGCGACCCAAAGAGGACCTTCATTGAATTGTGATTTGTCGATAAAACTAGTTCTTGAATTACAATAAATGCATTTTCTTTTCCAATAAAAATCGATCCTTAAGAATGACTCATAGACCAAAACAACATCAACTCGAGGATCTTTCACGCGTTAAATATAATCTGGCTATACCTAGAAATTGGGTATTGCGAGATAAGGATAAAGATTATGGTATTGATGCTGAAGTAGAAATATTTGACTCGAATGGACTGGCTACTGGACTTATATATTTAGTACAACTAAAAGCGACGGGTAGCGATGACATTAAAGTTATCAAAAGAGTTGACCTAGAAACTTCTACTTTGAAATATTACGAAAAATTAGATTTGCCCGTACTTATAGTCCGCTATTCGGAAAAAAAGTATTTTTTTTATTGTAAATGGGTTTATGAGATTGATTTTGCAAAAATAAAGCAAGGTGCTAAGACAGTAAGATTAAATTTTCACGATGAGGAAAAATGGGGTCATGAATCACCTCAAAAGGTGATTCAGTACCTAAAAAAATTAAGATTAGTGAGGTCTGGGGATTTTTCTTTACCTGTGTCTACATTCATTGAGATAAATAGTAGCTTCGCATATGAGTACTCTCAGGGTTCTTTACTCGCTGGCCTTAGAAAGGCAATGCAATCCTATCCTCATTTTGTAAGATATGAGAGAGAAAAAGATGACTGTCTACTTTTAGTCAAAATATGCGATAGAAACTTAATTGTAGATTTGATCTCAATTGCTCAATTTACTGCGAATGAAATAACTCATATCAATAAAGAAGAATTTTTTGAAAAAAGTGTTCAACTTACACTTTTTGGATTAGCAGCCACATTAGTAAAAGTTGGACAAACTGAGATGGCGGCTAATATTTTCTTAGATAAAACACTAATCGATGGCTTTTTCAAATCTAATGACTTTCTTCACTTTTATATTCCTATACTTCTTAAAACATCAAAATATAGCGATGTAATTGATGCTGTATGTAAGAAAATGGACTCTGAAAATAATAATTTTTTAGAGACCATTACAACATTGTCTATGCTTAAGGTATTAGATATAAATGATCAAAATAAATGCTTCAAATTTCAGCAGTTACTTGATAAATCACTAGAAAATAATATCGCTTCAGGGTTAAAGCCTGCAATTGGAGTTTCCCATTACAACCTAGGCAATCATTACCGTAGTAGATCAATGATGAAGGAATCCCTCTTTCATTATTTAGTAGCTAGAAAGTTTCACAGTGAATATTTAGAAAAATATTACTATTACGAAGAGCTAGCGGGCGTCTTGTTTGAAATGGGTAAATTTCGGTTTTCAGCTAGGCTTTATGAAATTGCTATTCAAAAAGGTGCCCCTGAATCAACAAAGCCATTATATGCAGATGCACTAATGTTTAGTGGACAATATAAATTATCAAAAAATGTTTTTCAAGAATACTTTATTTCAGATACAGAGGTACATTCTGAGTGGTATCTAAAACATTATTGTTTAAACATGTTGATTGACATGACTGGATTAGAAAACCAAGTACGTTTAAACAAAAAAGCTATTGGCGCAATAAATTTTACAAAGGCAGGAACTCCATCCTTTGAAGATAATTTAATGGTAGCAATTAATCTTGACGCCCTTTGTAGTAACGCTTGGTTTAACTTGGGAATTATTAAAAACAAATCTTCCCAAAAAGAAGTGGCAACATTTTGTTTTTTAATGAGTGGGCTTATTAATAAAGGTGATATTGAATCATGGGTAAATGCTACATTGTGCAGTCTAAATCAGGCTGATATTGATACTTTATGGTTGATTGTTTCAACTGCATATTTTTTCAATGAAGAGGACTATCTAATATCGCTTTATGAAGAATTAGCACTTCATCCTCATGAAATGCATACCCTAGTAATCGATCTAATTGAAATGTTATTAAAAGACTATAAAAAACCAAATGAGCCTCGAGTTGCGAGAGTGATGAATTAATGGGACGTACAAAGGATATAGTAAGAGAAATTGCAGAGGTTAGAGAACGTCGCAGATTTGGCTTTGCGATGACTGAGTTAGTGTATAGGCTCCATGAACTGGAGGATTCGTTTAAGCGCTTTGATAAATCCAATAAAGAGTTAATACGATACTACCCAGTAGCTATAGTTGCTTGCATGGAAGGTTATTTTCGATTAGCGATCAAAGAAATTATTGATAGAGGCGAACCTTACATAAGTAACGCTGAGAAACTAGCCTCAACTATTAAAATCGACTTTTCAGTATTGCATGCAGTGCATGGCAAAGAAATAACTGTTGGCGAGTTGATTTCTCATTCTGTGCCATTAAGTAGGTTGGATCATATTGAGCATATATTATCTAATTTGCTCGGCAACAGCTTTTTACATGGAATAAGAGTTACAACTGATAGATATTCACATGAGATTTACGGCAAGCCTTTAGTGCCAATTCTCGACAATCCCGATTGCGTATTTGCAAGCGTAAACAAAATATTTGAATTACGTCATGTCATTTGTCATGAATTAGCGACGGCTCATACAGCGGATTATGATGAAATTGCTAAATATTTTCAAAACGGTCTTTCTTTTATGCGAGCTGCGGATGAGTTGATTTCCGAAACATTAAATCCTGGCTCACCACTCACACAAAGGGATATGAACATACATTCCCAAAAAATTCTTGAAGATGCGGAGTCGCGCTTACTACAACTCTGTGAAAGTTTACAGAATGAACTCGACGATAATGAACGCATTGCTTTTGATCGGGCGCAATTGATCTGGCAAGATTTTTATAGGGCATGGGCTGAAGTAACCTCAAATTTTTGTGAAGGTGGAACCATGAGGCCAATGGTATATAACAGTGAGTGTACTGCAATCATCGAAAAAAGAATTCTTGAGTTAACTGATTATAAAAAATCTTTAACAATTTATTGATCTTTTATGTCGCTACTTAGCTACGTCGGCCGATTTGGGCCATGCTCCGTCATTCATCAAGTCAATAATTGAAAGTTATTAGTATTATTTTTGAGCGTCATCATTAACTAGCAGTTATGAAATTCACTGATCAATCATATAAATTTATTTTGTCAAATTAAGCCGCTAATTAGCGGCTTTTCTCATTTTCCAAACCAAAATTTAGTAACTAGCAGTTTTTAAAATAACTTATAGTTACAAATTGTCTATATTAATCATATATTTAACTTTAATTTAGCAATTGCATTTTTATTAAAAATAGATTAATTGTTATTGCTATAGCAAAAGTTGCGTGATTTAAAAATTATGATAATTTGATTTTCAGATTACTCAGAAACATATTTTGTAATGAGTAGTTTGATTAGGCGGCAGTCTCAACACCTGCCATTTTTGAAAGGAAGTACCGAAGAAAAGAAGCTTAAAGAGTAAGTAGCCTAAATTATCAGACTACTAAAATGCAAAAGACCCAAGCGAGATACACTTGAGTCGATTGAATGTGATACGTAATACCTAGCGTCCAACTAGTTAATTCCATTCTACGACAATTTAGTGTTTTGTC
>JAURXW010000460.1 GCA_030654205.1 Bacteriovorax sp. | reverse complement strand
GGAAAAGTTTTTTATAAAAATCGTTATAATCAGTATCAGTGAGTCCCGATGTTTCTTTTTTCCAGATCGGAG
This sequence comes from Bacteriovorax sp., assembly GCA_030654205.1. Classification (GTDB taxonomy): domain Bacteria; phylum Bdellovibrionota; class Bacteriovoracia; order Bacteriovoracales; family Bacteriovoracaceae; genus Bacteriovorax. The sequence goes on along the minus strand of JAURXW010000460.1, from coordinate 10,616 downwards.
CAGTATCATTTACCAGCCCTGGATTTCCGTGTTCGTCTTTAGCTTCAGCGTCCATAACCATAATTTCGTATGGCATAAAATCACAGAATTTTTTAAGAGTTGTTGATACTTTCCAAGCATTCAAAAATTCTTCAGACTCTGTGTTTATATGAAGAGTAATTTTTGTTCCAACTTCTGAGCGATCTGAATTTTCAAAACTATAATCCGTTTCACCTTCACATATCCATTTTGCCGGAGTTGATCCTTCAGTCATAGAAAGAGTTTCAACTTCAACTCTTGTACTCACCATAAAGGCCGAATAAAATCCTAATCCAAATTTTCCGATAATATCAGAGCTTGGAGTAGAGCCTTGGTCTTTCATTTTTTTAACAAATTCTTCAGCGCCCGAAAAAGCGAGTTGAGCAATATATTTTTCAACTTCAGCTTCGGTCATCCCGATTCCGTTATCTTCCAGGGTGATAGTTTTTGCAGTTTTATTGATTGTAACCGCAATTTTTCCAACCGGAATTTCTTGGTTGCTAACTCTTGCCATTGTGGCACGTTTGGTGATGGCATCAGTTGCGTTGGCAACAAGCTCACGTAAGAAAATATCATGCTCGGAATAGAGCCATTTTTTAATAATGGGAAAAATGTCGCTGGTGTTAACACTAATCGTACCTTTGCGTGAAGTCATAATTGCAATCTCCTGTCTTGGAACTTATTATAATAAAATGTAATCAAACTATGTCTGAACACTATGAGTTCAATTTTGTAAGAGTCAAGAGTATGTACACTAAAAAAAATATAAATATTTCAGGCGTTGACGTCACTATTATTACTACGGGCGGCACAATAGAAAAGACCTATGACGAGTTTGATGGCTCACTTGAGAATCGAGGGACCTCTATCAAAAATCGAATCCTCTCAAAATTGAGACTTCCATATACCAATATCCATGTCTTACCACTGCTTTCCAAGGATTCACTTTATATGGATGACACGGATCGCGAACTTATTTGTAAAACAATTGCGCTGGAATCTAAAAAAAATGCGCCTATTGTCGTTTTGCATGGCACTGACACTATGGCCCTAACTGCCAAATACTGTTTTGAAAAAATTAAAGATTTGGCCGTACCAGTAGTGTTTACGGGGGCAATGGTTCCTATGGGGTTTGAAGATACTGACGCTACTCAAAATGTGACTGAGGCACTTTTGTCAGCAAAATTGCTTAATCCAGGTTTTTATATCTCTTTTCACAATCAAATCTTTATTGTGCCTAATGTTCATAAGAATAAAGAAAAACGTACATTTGTTTCTGGCGAGGAAGTTTAGGCATGAAAGGATTAAGATTATTTTGGTCTTTTATGAAAAGCTCATCGGCCGAAATATTAGAAAATAAAAATGTTTATGTTAGCTCTTTTATAGCACTAGTTGTTCTTGGAAATATTGAAACATTTTTTCCATCTATGGGTGTCGTTACCGAAAGCACTCTGGCGATTGTACTAACTGTTGCTGCGACCTTGGTTACTTTTATTATTCTTTCAAAAGTGGTCTTAATTCAAAAACAAAATCATGGCGGAGTTGGCGAGCTCAAATATTTCGTTCCTACTTTTTTACTTTATAATTTATATTATTCTTTTTTATTTTTTGCAGGTTTACTTTTATTTGTTATCCCTGGATTTTACATTTTGATTTATTATGCGATGGTGCCTTTTGTTGCAGTCCTTGATGATGAAAATGAAGGAAGTTTTTTTAGTGAAAGTAAAAGATTAGTTAAAAAAAATATTTCATTAGTCGCCTGGGCCAGTTTAATTAATTTAATAATAGAATTTAGTGCACTTTTATTTTCACCAATTGATAATTTGGTAGTGAAGGGCATCGCAAACTTTTTATTTTCTATCCCAGATGCTTTTATCACTTTGGTCATGACTGTTGCCACTGTGAAAGTTTACTACTATCTAAAAAAATCCTAGTGCCTCAAAATCTGGCCATTTTCACTAGCATAATTTTTTCTATTTTTTAGGCATATTAGAGTCTAAATCACTAAAATCTCTATTTTCTAAGCATTCCCTTCAGGTATTTTCACCTATTAAGCCCATCTAAAATTAAAATAGATATTAAATGTAAATGAATACTTAAGACAAGCCGAAGAAGTGAGTACGTGAAGGAAAAAATGAATCAATTTACTACTCAATTTATTACCACAAAGCGCTCATTGATTTTATCAGTGTCGCTTCTAAGCATTTGCTTGAGTTTAAATTCGTGTGTTCAGGGCGCGGGAACAGCTCGTAAGCTTACCTCTAAAAGCGGCTTAACCTCATCAACTGATACGGGTGGAAGTTCTGGTACAGGATCAGGTGCAGTTGGAACCGATACTTCAACACCTAATACAAGTAATTTTACTCAAAGAGTTGAGTTAAGCCATTTGGTCGATCCGTTTGATGGAACCTATAAAAAGAAATTAACAATTCCTAAGAACTTCAAAGGTAATTTATATCTTGCTGGATTAAATGTGGCTTCTCTTACGAGTAAGCTCGTTTCTGTACGTTTTAATTTTGGTGCAGATAAGCAGCCGATTGTTTTGACGGCCACAGTTGCTCGTGCTCCTGGAATTATTCCTGCAACTGATATTCAAGTTTTAGTTATTGATATGAATTCTAGACCCTTTAATAGAATGCGCTTGGGTTATGATCTTTATGATTATAATGATTATACAGATGCTACCAAAGATATCGTTTCAGATCCTCGAGATGGTGGATTGTATTGCCGTGGTTTAAAATTGGAAGACGATCCAACTTTTACAGCACTCAATAATACTTCAACATGTTCAGGGACCTCTGATAAATGTCTTTATTCGTACGCAAAAGTTACTGATTCAACTCTTTATTCTGACCAGATAATTAATTTAACTTCATATAGACTTTCTGCCGTTCCAACTCGTTCTCAAGTTTGGAGTGAGGCAACTGGAGTGAGAAATCCAACTGTCGCTTCATTGGCAACAAATGCGTGTTTACCGGATGATATTGGGGCCACTTCACTCAATCAGTTATTTGATATAAATGTGGGTTCACTAGGCTATGATTTGGCAATGTTCGGTGCATTTTATCGAGGTCCTTATAGATCAATTAATGATTCTGAATGGCAAGTTTCTGGAGACGCTATTTATAATTCAACGAACGGTCTTTTCCAAGTTCGTCCATTAATTTCGAGTATGATTACCGGCTACCATTCATTACTTTTTCCACGCGCTGGAAAAATGCAACTTAACCAAAACGTAAGCTACCTAGGATCAACAGATCGTGTTGGTGCTCGCGCTAAAATGATGACGGACTCTTCTGGAGTTTCAAGTTACGTAGATGGATGTAATATTCGAGTGTCAAATTTCGATCCTTCTTCAAATGAAGGAATTGGTTCATGTAATGTAAATGCTTCGATAGAAGTTTTTTACATGGTAGATGGAAAAGAAACCTCAATTACAATTGATAAAAGTATTAAGCTTCAATTAATAAGAGCTTCTGTTTCAAATAGTGACGGTAAAGAAGTTTTAACGACTGCTTTTAAACGTTGTGAGAGTTCAACAACATGTGGATCTGATGAATGCTGTTTTAATAGTCGGTGTTGGTCAAAAGATTTAGTTACTCAGTGTGTGGACCAAACACAAGTTGTCGGTAACCAAGGAATTGGGGCCAATTGTGCTTCTGATTTTGAATGCTCAAGTCTGTGTTGTAATCAATCAACTGGTGCTTGTTCCCCTCATAATCCCAACGGAGTTAATCCAGTATCATGCAATAAATCCGCTGGACAGCAATGTGTATCAAAAGAATTTTGTCAGCAAACGGCCGTTTCAACCTGTAGAATTGTCAAAACAGGATTCAAGCCAGACGGTACAGTATCGTGTGATAGAAGATGTGCGCCTGTGATGACTTACGGAGATTGCAAAAGTGGTGCGTGTGTTCCAGCTGTGGCCCCGGCCATTCCAACTTTTGACCCAGTTACTTGTGCCGGTGCAGTTGACCCATAGGGATTGTCTCCTTAAAATAAGCTAAGATAATTTTAGTAGAGGACTCAATCATGTTTAACAAAGATTGTTTTTTGGATCACGTGGCCATTGCGGTAAAAAATTTAGATATTGCTCAAAAAGTTTATGAAGATTTAGGATTAAAATTTAGTAATAAAAGAGAAGTGGTTGAATCTCAAAAAGTAACAACTGCATTCGCTCATATAGACGAACACGCTCATATCGAACTTATTTGCCCACTCAACTCTGAAGGCCCGGTTCAAAAGTTCATTGATAAAAATGGTGAAGGAATTCATCATCTTTGTTTTAGTGTACCAGATGTTGAAAAAAAATCTGCCGAAATGAAGGCCTTGGGCTATCAACTGATTCACGAGCGCCCTTTTATGGGGGCCAATAATTGCCTGGTCAATTTTATTCATCCCAAATCTACTGGGGGTGTTTTAATTGAAATTTCCCAATCGCTTAACTCAAAGGAATAGCTCATGCAGGGTCAATCACAAATATATCTTCCGAAGCTAACTCTGGTTAATAAAATATTAATTATTTTAGCGAGTAGTTTATTTATTTTAGAATTTATTCTTTCAAAAACCACTTCCATTTATTTAGGAAATATTTTGGGTCTTTCCGCCGAAAATATTGTTTCAGGTCGACTTTATACGCTTATTACTTATCCATTTTTATCCCATTCAATAATTGAAGTTATTTTAAACTGTTTAATGCTTTGGTTGATGGGCTCGGAGTTTGAGGCCAATTGGGGAACTAAGCGCTACGTAAACTTTATGCTTTCGGTAATTCTTGGCGGGGCCCTATTATATTTAGGCGTGAGCATCCTCTTTTTTGGACATTCTCCAATTTATAATTTTCCCTTAGTAGGGCTTTCAGGAATTGTTAGCTCACTTTGTGTGGCCTATGCTGTTATTTTTCCCGATAGAGTTTTTTCTTTTATGATGATCATTCCTATCAAGGCCCGTTATTTTTGCATGATCCTAGTGGCCATATCGCTCTATCAGGGCCTTTCTGGTCCAATGGGTGTGGGAGCTTGGGGGCAATTGGGTGGGATACTCTCGGCCTATTTATTCATGGTTTTGATCTCAAACCGCAATTTTAAAATGCTATCTGAAAAAATTGGGCAAATGACGCAGAGGCGAAATATCAAAAAAAGTAAGGCAAAGCTCACAATCGTCAAGGATGACAACGATCATCCTCCAAAGTATTGGCAATAGGACATCTTAAGTGTTATGGTCGATTAAGTTTTATTTCAATATGGGGCAGATATGAGATTAAGTAGAGCATTGCAAGAAAAGTTAATGGACGTACGTTTAAGAGATAAGTTACTAGCTGAAGGAAAACTCACAAAAGAAGAAGTGAAGAAATTTCTGGATGGCACTGCTGATGAAGCAAAAAATGCAACTTATACCGATGAGAATTCTGACGAAGATTAAATAATATTTTTTCGAATAGTTATCTCAATAGAAAAGCCTGCTTTATGCAGGCTTTTTTTATGTCTAAAAAAATAAAGATGAAAATTGCTATAAGAATAGTTTGAAGTAAATTCCAGTGATCAGAGTAGCGAGAATTCCACCTTGCCACATCATGACGTTAGTTAGGCGATCAAATTTTTTGTCGAATTTTTCTTCGATTCCCACAAATTTTTTATCGAATTTTTCTTCTATATGTAAAAAACGTTGATCAATTTGTTCAAAGTTTTGAGTAATCTTTTTAAATTCACCACGAAATTCTTGATCCATATGATGAAAATAATTGGTTTGCGCTTTCAGTGAAAGTATCAACATATCTTCAGTTGAAATTTTTTCTTTCTCAACTTTTCCAAGTATCTCCAAGCTTTTTTGATTAAGCCAGTGATCAAATAATTCATTGCCAAACATGACCTCTCCCATGAGAAATCCTCCTTTATTAGAAGATTATAGCACAGGAGTGGAGAGGTGTTTTTATTAATGAATAAACTAAGGGGTTGAATTTTAAAAAGGAGAGTGGGGAGTGGTAAATTTTTTTAGAGATGGCTTTTCGATTTTAGATGGAATGAGATATCGTAAACAGCAAGTAACAAGCGTGGAATTTGATTTTTTTGAACTTTTTGTATCGAAAGGCAAAAAAATTCGACAGTTTAGGCGATTATCATTTATTTGCTTTATAGACATGTAAAATTGGATCAGATAACCTTTTGTTAGGTTATTTTTCACGCAGAGGAAAAAAATGAATTTGAAAAATTTGCTCATTTTATTTTCAGTTTTATTTTCTATGAAATCGTTTGCTCTCATTGGTGGATTAGATATTTCCGAAAGCGATATTCTCAGTAAATCAGTCATTGCATTGCAAATGGTTGAAAAACAATCTGATGGTACAGTAAATCGGTATAAAGGATCAGGAGTGTTGGTCGCCTCTAATATTATTTTGACCGCAGCTCATAACTTTTTTTACTTAGATGATGCAACTACTAGTGAAGCCATTTTTTCAACAACTCCTATATGGGGAGAAAATTCACAAGGACAAAAAAGAATCTTTATAGAAAAGGTAATAATTTTTCCCGATTTCTCTCAAGACCAGCTAGGAACAATTAATGATATGGCATTAGTCTTTCTTAAAGAATCTGCACCTTCCGAATATAGACCACTTAAAATTGAAGTAGAGGGAAATTCTCCTCCTACACTCCTTGAAAAAGGATTACTCTTAGGTTATGGCATGAGTAATGAATCGCCTGGCAGACCACTTTCTGACTTTCGACTTAGAAAATTAGAATTGAATTTTGCAAGATGGGATAATTCAACAATCTATAATTCTCAAAAAATTTGGTTTTCTAATCAAAATGGATCAATTGCCGGTGGTGATTCAGGCGGGCCGGTTCTTTTCCAAAGAAACAATGAATATATAGTCTATGGAGTTGGGATACATAAACGTTATGATGATTGCGTTGAACAAAATATATGCGAAGACCAAAGTGCTTACTCAAATACAACTTATTTTTCAGATTGGATTAAAAAAAATCTAAAGCACTAAAATGAATTACGCCTAACGATCATAAAGTCAAAGACTTCATATAAAAATAAACTCGCCTGAGACCTTAAAAATCTCGGGCGAGTTATTTTTAGTCTTCATGATAAGTAGTGATGCTATTGTTTGGATAAATCTTCAAATTACTCATTCGATTATCGATCAAATCCAATAAATAAATTTTTTCAGCAGCAATTTTAAAAAATAAGCGATAACGTCCTTCCTCAAAAGGCCATGACTGATCACCTGTTTGTGGATGTGGGGCAGGAGTTGCTGGATTCTCTTTTAAAAATTCTAAAATGCGATCGTGCTCATCTAAAAATTTCTCGACGACAAAAATATTTTTCCCCGAAGATTCAAAAATAAAATCTTCAATTTCACCAAGTCGTTTTTCATAGGTTGAGGTAAGAATAACTCTAGGCTTTGGCATTTACTTTTTTAACCTTTTCAATCGAGTATCTTTGCCCAAATACTCGGTTGCTTTACCATCAACTATATCGCTCATCGCTAATAATCGACGTTGAAGCGAAGTTATTTCATTTTGCATTTCTGCAAATTTCTCTTCATTCATAAGTACGTAATTTTCACCAGAACGTCGCTGAATTCGAATAGGTTCACTTGTGGCCATATCCATATAATCTTTTAATTCAGCTCTAAGTTTCTTGGGACTTGTACTTTCCATAAATCACCTCTTGGGCAAAGAGTACCATAAGGTGTACACCTTTTCAATCTAAGTTTTCTCATGAATTACTAGTGAATTGAAGGGGATTGTAGTGCCTGAACCATGAATGAAAATAATCGGAGCTTTTGGAGAAGCGATAGACGGATTTAAAAATGTTGTACCTAAATTACATACACCTACACTTGCTCCACCGGCGCTTGGAATATTAAGTTCTCGACTTGAAAAGTATTGAGCATGCACCACTAAAATTGAAAAAATAAAGCTAATACTATTTTCCTGAGATTTAGTGAATAGCATTTAAAATTCATTTTTTAGTGTCTTTAAAATCTTCCATAATATCTTTTACATATTGATTAAATACTTTTTTACCAAATTGTCCGAGTATCTTGTCACCGAGGGTAGTGAAGGTAATATATTCAATTAAATTTGCTTCATCTTGCGTGTCTATTTTTTGAAATTGTTGATTCATGCTTATAACTAAACTCTCAACGGCCATGTCGCTTATTTGTTTTGGAGTTAGGGTTTTAGTAAGTTTTTTTGGTGCTTGAACTTTTGGGGTTTTTGCAGCTTTTACTTTTTTGGCGACTTTTGTAGTCGTTTTCTTTGCTACTTTCTTTACTACTTTCTTGGCTACTTTTTTTGATGTTTTCATCTTTATTCTCGTTTTTAAATAATATTATTGTACTGAAATTATATTTTTTGCGATCTTATTAACTTTTGATTCTGTTAACTCGCGTGCAAATATACCTTTATTTTTACAGATTAAAGATAAATTAACATTTTTTTCATGATTGCGGGCAGAAAGATCGAGGCGACACACATGACCCCAGTCATTACCACAAGCATTTTGATCAATAGAAGTGACTTCAAAAACAGTTCCGGCCGCTACTACTAAAGAGTCGGCGTTTTCTTTTGAAGTTAATGTAACAGTACAATAATCACTTCCTCTTTCATCCGAGGTTGAAAAATATAGTGATTTAACGAACCTTCCTGGAACTAATTTTGCTTCAGATTTTAAAGTAATCGAAGTGAAAGCAAAAGTCTGGAATGATGCCATAGCAATTGTAAGTAATAGAATTTTTTTCATAATTATCTCCTCGTTAAATGTCTTTTTATCAAATTAATAAAATTGGCAACAGTCAAAAAACCGACATATTGGTCTAGTTTTTGTCGCTCGAAGGGCCCAATTCAGTGATGCTGACATTGCCATTAACATAGTCGGTATTAGGGTATGAAACATCAGCTGTGCCATCTTCATAAATTTCCAAAACTTGAACATTATAATGCTGACCAATTACTGTTCTAACTAGTTTATCTCCTACACTAATTCCTTGAAGCGTTTCAAGTGATCTACTTAATTCCTTGATGCTGATATTAGCATTAACATAATTGCTATTAGGATATGAGACATCAACAGTCCCATCTTGATAAATTGCCAAGATTTGAACATTGAAGTGTTGACCGATTACTGTTCTAACAAGGTGGTCTCCAACGCAAAAATCAATGCTACTGCTATAAGAAGCAAATGACAGGGTCGAAAAGAGTATTAGTGTAATGAATTTTTTCATAAAAATAATCCTTGATTAATCTTTTAGGTTTTATATCACACGTAAAAAACGGTTGTTATTATGTGTAAAACTTACAGCCTCTATTTGTAAAAAATTCAATGATGTTTAAAGTTTTCATAAACATGTTAAATTAAACTCATTAAGAATAAACACGGTTATGTGATCAAATTAAAAATGAGGCACTAACAAATATTGGAGAATCTTATGTCACTTAAAAAATCATTCATTGCTCTTGTTCTATTTTCTGCCTTTTTGACAGTTTCTAGTAATGTAATGGCCAGAACTATTAGCTGTGATTATATTTCACGATCTGAAGGCATAACTGGAAGCACAGATTTGTCTGAAGAATTTGAAGTAGATACTATGAATTTTGTAAATTATGATACGGCCTTGGCAACTAAAAAATTAGTCAACGGAGGTGTTCTCACAGTGAATGCTGCTAAAGATGGTAAGAGTGGAATTGCTCTGTCAATAATTTTAAAAAACGGCGAAGTCATTGCAACTCAATCAATTGAAATCGACGGTGATTTAGAAAGTAAAGTTCGCTTAGATCACGTGAAGAAAAAGTCACTTTTGACCGGTGGATTTTATACTCGTGCCGTGTGTAAATATATTAATTAATTACGCTTGGTAACTATATTCAAAAATAATAGGCCGGAGAAAAATCCGGCTTTTTACCAAAACCCAAGTCCTTTGCAACTGAGTATTTCTGTCAATGCTCATTGTACTATTCAACACTAACTGGTTTCAAAAAGGCCCAGTTGTTAATTGGGCCCTCAGTTATTATTAATATTTTACTTTATTCATCAAAAATTACTGCAAGAAATTAATTGTCTTGTCACAACTAAACTCATTAACCCAATCTCCCCATTTGGTTGCTGTGATTTTTTTCTCGCTTACAAATAAATCATAGCCTTTAAATACAACTGCGATATCACCCCATACCAAAGTTTCATCGGTGGAAAATGCTCCTGGGTAATAAAATGCGTTTCGAGTTTCGCCGACATAGGTTTCCTTATTGGTAGGAAGTTTCCAAAAACCATCGTCAATCCATTTACTATCTAAGTCCATATATCTAACGTAGGCGACGATTTCTTTGTAACAAGAATTTGAAAGGTAGAGGCTATATGAGCTTTCACCTTTATATTTTTGTTGGAATTCTTTAAATTCTGGCAACACACGGTCCACTGAATTTCTCAAAGAATCTATTTCTGCTTGAGAGAAAATATTGGCTTTTTGAATCGTGTTTGTACTTGCAAAAGTATTTTGGAGAGATGACTGGAAAGTTATTACGAAGGCCAAAATTATAATTTTTTTCATTTGTTCATCCTAGGTTAATGAGTGGAGCTCTTGATTTAAA
>JAURXW010000458.1 GCA_030654205.1 Bacteriovorax sp. | reverse complement strand
TTTAAATGCTCAATAACAAATTGAGTAATATCGGAGAAAGCTGGTTGGCTCCGCAATTTATCGTAAGTCTGTTTAGCGATTGCTGGAAAATTCATACTGTTCCTCCAGGGCCCAGATTCTAAATAAAATTTTACCACATTGCTAAAGTACTCAGATCAATCGGGAATAATTTGCCGAACCCCTACCTCATCACTATAATCACTCCATGAGTCTACTATGCACCCTAAAAAATATTCGCTTGAGTTTTGGTCCAAAAATTATTTTTGATAATGCCCAAATTTCGGTTTCTGTCGGTGACCGAATTGGTCTACTTGGCTTAAATGGAAAAGGGAAATCAACCTTATTTAAAATTTTAACTGGTGATATTGTCCCCGATCATTCAAGTCCCCCCTTTGAATTTAATAAATCGCGCGGCGATGGGGATGAAAATAAACGCTTTAGCCTTTTTTATGTTCCCCAAGAACTTCCACTCATAGGGCTTGGGAATATTACGGTTAAAGATTATTTTTTTGTTTTTTATCCAGAATTAAAAACAGTTTTTGAAACTTCTCTTCATCGCTTTGAAGAGCTTCATGGCTGGGATATGGTTCAAGATTATGAATCCTATCTTAAGTATTTTGGACTTCTTGATTTAAATGCACTTGTAAAAGATTTAAGTGGTGGAGAACAAAAAAAAATACTCCTAAGCTTAGGACTTTCAAGTAAAGCCAATCTTATTTTATGGGATGAACCAACTAACCATCTTGATATTGAGAGTATTAAACTTTTTGAAGACGAACTTAATTCGACCAGTAAAGCTTTTATGCTTATTACTCATGATCGTTTTTTGCTTTCTAAGCTCACCCGAAAAATATTTCATATTCAGCAAGGCCGTATTGAAAGTTTTGCCGGATCATATACTGACTATCTTTCATTTTTAGAAAAATCAGAACAATCAAAATTACGCTTATTAGACAAATTGAAAAATAATCTCGAGCGCGAACAAGCTTGGATGAGACAAGGGATCAAGGCCCGTGGAACTCGAAGTAAAAAGCGAGTTGAAACTTTCCTTGGATTAAAAGAGCGCGTTTCAACAATTAAAAGTGAAGCTAAAAAAAATCTCGACCTGACTCTCCAAAAATCAAATCGTCAAACGAAGGTCCTGGTCTCATTCCAAAATTTAACTTTTGCTTACCCAGAACAACCACCACTTTTTCAAAATATCTCTGGTGAAATTCATAAGGGTAATAAAATCGGCTTACTTGGAAATAATGGCGTTGGTAAGACTACACTACTAAAACTCATTAAACATGAACTCTCGCCTGTTTCAGGATCAATGAAAACGGCCGATAATTTACAAATCCAATATTTCTCACAAAAACGTGATGAAATGGAAAGTGAAACGACTCCTTATCTGTTACTTGGAGATGGATCAGATTTTGTGGAACTTCCAGATGGAAGTAAAAAACACGTCTCTTCTTATTTTGAAGGTTTTCTTTTTCACCGAGATGATATTCACCGCCCACTTAAAACTTTTTCTGGTGGAGAAAAAAGTAGATTGCAACTTGCTTTAAATCTCACAAAAGTTGGTGATATTTTAATTTTCGATGAACCTACCAATGATCTTGATCTTGAGACCATTCAAATTCTCGAAGAAAAACTTGCAGAATTCCAAGGTGCAGTCATTTTAATTTCCCATGATCGGGCCTTCTTAAGCACTGTAACTAACAAAGTTTGGCTTATCGAAAATAAACAACTTCAAAACTTTGAAGGTGGCTATGAACAAGTAGCTCCCTATCTTGAAGTGCTAGAACTTGAACGTGAAATAGCTGACGAAGCTCGAGAAAATCCACTGGCCCAAACTCCAGCCACGGCCGTTATCAATAAAGCGGCCAGTAAACTCAATAATAAAGAAAAAAAGCGCTTAGAAACAATCTATGAAGATATCGAAAGCACTGAAGGCAAGACTAAGATTATTGAAGAAAAAATTGCAAACTTAGATTTCACCAAATTGGCCGATCCAAAAAATCAGGAATTAAAAATACTAACTGATGCCCAAGCAACTCTTGAAGAGCGCCTACTTGCACTTTATGAGGAGTTAGAAGATCTTGAGTCACGAAATATTTGATTTTACCTGACTAAAATATAAGGGAATAATTTACTCCTTAATTTATTTTAAAAATTCACGATAAGATTTGCATTAGGAGTTGGAATGAACAAACCACTTTTTTCTGCAATTTATATTTTATCACTTTTAACCGCTGGATTAACAATCCATCAGGCCTTCGCTCAAAGAAGCCCGGCAATTGAACCCATTACTGAGGTTTCAATTGAAGAAAACAGACCTGTCGTTAAAAATGGGCAGCCTGAGCGCGGTTTTGATTTTAGTGATACAAAAGGGGAAAGAATTCCTGCTAATATTGTTAGCAAAGCTAAAGAACCCAGCACGCCTTACTCGTACATTGGACCGTTAATATTTTTGGTTGCTCTACCATTTGCACTTTGGATTGTAATTTCAAAGAAAATGAAAAACTCTGAAACATCAGAAAAGCATGCATACTACCCAAAAACATTTCAATTTAAACCTTATAAAACTGAATACCAAGAACAAGATGTTGATGACGAAGATCACAATATTCCAAAAGCGTCTTAGGTCAATTTCCCAAGCCGCTCCATTTGCCATCACCATTATAAAAAAAGACTTGGCTCATTAGTCGGTATTTAACAACGAGTTCCTTCGCCTGATCATTATTTAAATCTTGAAGATAAACCTGATAGTTTCTTATATGGTAATGCCCTTTAAGTGATTTATGTTCTTCAAAAAAACTTGGACCTTTCATAACAGATAATGTTTTTAAATCGTCATTATCTATGGTTCCGACATAAATTCTGGAAGTCGCTTGCATTTCAGTATAAAGACTTATCCCTTCATAATAATGCATCAAAATGACAGTTGTTTTTGCCGATAGTCTTTTGAGTTCAATTTTAAAAAGCTCTGAATTAAATCCTTTGGTCTCAAATCGATAACTAAAAATTTTCTTTTTTTCACCATTTTTAACTTCAAAAATTTCAATCCAATCCTCACTGTCCTTTTTTACAAAGACAATTTCTTCTGGAATGCCATCATGATTTAAATCTAGTGCGTAATAGGGAGTGTGAATGAAATAGGAGTACTTCTTCTCTTCAGTTTGAACCTGGGCCTTTGGGACCAAGTCACCAGAGAATATTTGTCTAAAATAGCGCTCATCTTGGGGCATGGCCCTCCATGGCACTAAAAGGAATAAAAGCAAAAATAAGAATTTACCCATTATTTCCAGTGTATACGAGCATTAAAAAAAGGGCCAATTCGCTAAATTTTCCTAGCTAGTGATTCCCATAAAAAGACATTTCAGATACTATTAACTAACTTAAACTCTCAGCTTTTATAAAAACATAAAGGGAAAAAATGGATTTCACTCTTTTATACACAAAAAATGCTCAACAAGCAGTCGTTCGCAGCTTTAAACTCAATGAAACAACGACTAGTAAAATAATTGACCTTGCCGAGGCCAAGCAACATGCCATCCATGGCTACATCTACGCAGAAGATCTTAAAAATGATGATTTTATGGCCGGTCTTGAAAATGAAATCAAGTTCTACCCTATTCGTTCCCATTTAGAGTTTGGACAAACTCTAGAGAGCTTTGAAAATTTATCATATGAAGAAGGAAAAAAGATTTTCGATAAAATGCGCGAAAACTGGATTCTACAAAATAACATTTCCTTAATAGAAGAAATTTTTAAAGTAAGAAATCATCTTCTTGGTCTATGGCCAAATGATCGATCTGGCTTTTTTGAGGAACTATGGTTTATTTTAAAAACAAATCTAGGAGCTTCAAACTTAAAACTTATCTATAACGATATGATTAAGTCAAAAAATGAGCATGAAAAAAATAAATTAGTGAAAGTGAAAGTTCAAGGTGATCGATATCCCGAACTAGTATCTTGTGACCAAATGGATGAGCATGTTTTAAAAAGCTACGAGAAAGACTTTGGAAATATTTTTGAAATTACTGACTATAATAAAGAAAAGGGCCAATTAGTCATTTGTGCTAATATCAAAAAAAGCCCCGTATTAATTATGGCCAATATTTATCAACTTACTCGCTTGCAAAAGTCCCTGCTTTCATCTTTATTTGAAGGCCTGAATTTATAATTTATTTTGCAATGCCGTCGGATTTAGTATTTTGATTGCTTAGTTCTAAAAAATCATCAATTGATATTTTATAATCTGGTCGAGCACTATTATTTTGCTCGTCGTTGCGAGGTACACTTGGCACAGCTCCAATTGTACTTGGTTTAGTGACAACTTCTAGGTCCTTTTTAATTGGCACGAGTAAATCAGAGATATCAAGTCCAGGGCATCGAGTGGCCAAAACTTTATGTAGAGATTCATTTGTTTTATAAATTAATTCGGCATCACCTTTAATCATTTTTGTTAAATCAGAATTAATAAGTGTGCATTTTTTTTTGTTTTTATCAATTATATTTAAGATACCATTTCTATCTCTCATGGGATCTCCACCCATTTTGTATCCAAAATCTAAAATTATACCTTTTGAATAACTATCAATTTCCACACCACTTTTATTTTTTGAATTAATTTCTTTAGATTCAGTTATTTTTAAGTCAGGAGAGGATATTCTGCCTAATTTATCAAATTCTAATTTAACTCCCGATGGATGCACAATACTCAGGTGACTTTCATCTGCTTCTTGAATTTTTTTATTTTCTCTAAGCGGGAATATAAAATATGTTCGAGCACCAGTTGAATTTGAATTAGTTGTTCCTGGAAAATTGCTGAACACTTGAAACATGCCTTGATTATTTAACGTAATATTTCGATTTGAAACATCATCAATTTTGTAACTTTTCACAAGAAATTTACAAAAAGTATCTTGAATACTTAGCGATTTTCCGTAATGAGCAACGGAAAAAGTACAATCTTCCGCCCAGCTGGAATGGATAGATAGAAAAGATATTATAAACAATAGATAAATTTTAAAATTCAAAAAATGGCCTTGAAAAAGTTAGTACCATTTTAACATCAAGAACGAATTTGTTTTAATTTTTAATCAATCGAATATTAATAGCAAACAAATCAACAACTTACTAAGAGTATTCAATTAAATTATAGCTATTTGAACTGAATCGACTGCCATACCTGGGAGGCAACGATGGGCCTTTCGGCCCATAAAATTTAGTATCGACCTTTAACTGTCATCTCGACGCTCATATTTACGACAGGGGTAATATCAATTCCTCTCTCAGCAAAGACAGAAGGTGCACAGCTTGCGGTGGTGCCCATAGGCTTGACCATTTTAATTATAGAATTTTCAGGTTTATTCTTTATTTCAAGCGAAGCTAGTTCGGTGTCCATAATATCAGTTAAATAAAGTGTAACTATAAACATACCTTCAGCATTTTTTATTAAATGTTGCTGATCAATTTCAATTTTTTTTCCATCGAGATGGATTTCAAAATTACTATACTGATCTAAACTTAAATCTTGTTTAACCAGTTTTTCACTTAAAGTTTCAACTTTATACAGACAAGGAATACAGACAAATGGTTGACATGGACCTCTTTGACCTACAAGGAAACTAGTGGGAATAAAAGTTTCTTTGGAAAAATACTCGGCTCTAATTTTTAATTCAACAACCTGATGCTTTGAAAAAACAAAATTCTTCCCGTTAAAATCACTTCCTAAATTAATTTTTTGCTGATTAAAATAAACATCATTATCTTTCATCTCTGACTTCGTCGCATTTACCAAAAAATAAGTTTTATCTTTAAGTAGAGTGGTATTAGAAGTTTCCAACCAATAAAACTGAGCATCCAAATCAGAAACCAGATTTAATTGTTTAAAAGCAGTTTCTCGACTTATACCCTCTGAAACAAAATAAATTTCTTGATGATTTTTAAAAGAAACTATAATTTCAGCTGATGAAGGTTTTAGGTTTTTATACTCGAGCATGTTAACTTCATCAGGCTTAAAGGAATCATCGAAAAATTTAAATTCATCTCCTGCTAGAACTTTAGGAGACTCGATTTTTTCAATTTTTATATCCATTGAATCATTAAGTGCTAAATTTAAAAGTTTTCTTCTTAAAACAGACTGCTCATCTGAATGATTAATGCTGAGATAGGCATGAGTCTCAACTTTTTTGGTGGTGTTTGGCTTTCCGGTTGAATTATTCTTACATGAAATAGACAAAAAAAGCAGGGCGAGTAAGGTGAGTGAAATTTTCATAATGGCTCCTAATCGTTTTGAGTGATTGAAGCCTTGTAGCCCAGTTTGATGACCGAAGTATAAATTATGGACTGATCGATAAAGCTTATTTCAAAAGTGAAACGCCAATTTATCTGCGACCAAAATGTCCAAGAGGTTCTCCTCCTAAGATGTGAAAATGAGTATGAAAAACGCTCTGGCCACCATCAGCACCAAGGTTGGTCACGACCCGAAAACCATTAGTAGCTAAATCACAACTCTTAGAATACTCGGCAATACCATGAAACATTTGGGCGATGGCCTTAGGATCAGTACTCATTTCATTAATATTGGCAGTGTGTTTTTTGTGAAGAAATAATAAATGAATTTTGGCCTGTGGATGAATATCTACAAATCCAAAAACGTGTTCATCTTCATATATTTTTTGAGAAGGAATTTCACCAGAAGAAATTTTACAAAATAAACAATTGCTACTCATTATTTTATTCCTTCACTCTCTTAATTTTGGCTCCCAATTGTGAAAACTTTTCTTCAAGTTTTTCATAACCTCGATCCAAGTGATAAACGCGCTGAAGCTCCGTATCACCTGTAGTTGTCAGGGCCGCGATAATAAGAGCTGCTGAGGCCCTTAAATCAGTACACATAATAGGTGCAGCTGAAAGTGGTGCCCCACCTTCTATGATGGCCAATTTACCTTTTAAAGTAATGTCTGCGCCCAAACGAATTAACTCTGGAACATGCATAAATCTATTTTCAAAAATATTTTCGGTGATGACTGAGATCCCTTTAACTTGCGTACAAAGCGCAATCATTTGGGCCTGAGCATCTGTCGGGAAACCTGGAAAAGGAGCTGTGTCTATCTGGCATCCAGTTAGCTCGCTCTTAAAAACCTGAATGGTGTCTTCAGTCGTTTCTATTTTAGCGCCCATCTTTTTTAAAACATCGATGACGAATTGTAGGTGACGAGACTTCACTCCTTCAATCGTAATATTTGAGCCCGTTGCTAAAGCGGCCATTAAATAAGTGGCCGCTTCAATTCTGTCGCCGATGGCCTCATAAGTAACTTCTTTAAAACTTTTAACTCCTTCAATCACAATTTTCTGAGTTCCAATACCTGTGATTTTCGCACCCATGGCATTTAAAAAATGAGCAAGATCATCAATTTCAGGCTCAAGAGCTGAGTTATCAATAGTCGTTACACCTTCGGTAAAGACCGATGCCATAATAAGATTTTCAGTAGCACCAACCGAAGGAAAAGCCAGAGTCAGACTTGTGGGCAACATTTTTTTTACATGGGCCTCAACATATCCTGCGTGCAAACTAATTTCGCATCCAAGTTTTTCTAAATTAGTTAAGTGCAAATCAATTGGCCGAGTTCCTATGGCGCATCCTCCAGGAAGAGACACTTTTGCTTTTCCTAAACGGGCCAGTAAAGGTCCAAGGACAAAAATAGAAGCGCGCATCGTTTTGACTAGATCATAAGTGGCTTCATGTGAGTTTAGAGTTGAGGCATCAAAAGTTGTGATATTTCCATTTTTTGAAACTTGAACTCCAAGATTGGATAAAAGTTTTATCATTGTTTTAATATCTTGAAGCTCTGGTATATTTTTTAAATGTATTGGTTTATTAGATAAAAGAACGGCGGCCAATATTGGAAGGTAAGCATTTTTTGCTCTAGAAATACGAACGCTTCCAGATAAAGTACATGGTCCGGTAATAATTAATTTGTCCATTCTATCCTCTTATTTCTTTAATCTTAAAAAACGATTACGACCTGTATAGTCTTTAATAACTTCGACTTTTGAAAAGCCAATTTTTATGGCCTTTTCTGCAAGACCTTCCAAGTAGAGCTCATGGCCTTCGATTAAACTTAGTCCATCTTGATTTAATTTTTGATAAATACTTTTAAAAAAGTCTTCAAACCAAATATCGTAGGATTCATCATCCAAAAAGAGTGCCATTTCAGGCTCGTAACTAAGTACTTGATGATGAACAGATCCTCGATCTAGAAGGCGTTTAATATAGGGCGGATTAGATAAAATAATATCAAAATTCCCCTCGATGTCTTTGAGTCGGTCACTTTTAATAAACTTAACACTATGCTTTGCAGATATAGTGTAATGAAGATTGAATAAATTTTCCTGGGCCAGAATTAAAGCTTCCTCAGATATATCTGAAGCCACCACTTCTAATGTCGCGAAGTCCTCCATCATAAGCGTGAGCGCAATAATTCCGGAGCCAGTTCCAACATCAATAAGGCGGCATGTCCTATTGGAGTAATTTTTCTGAATTTCAAGAGTGGCAAGTTCAACTAATATCTCAGTCTCACTTCTTGGAATTAAAACGTCAGGAGTCACTTTGTACAAGGATCGATAAAAATACGCGTAGCCCGTTATGTATTCTAGCGGAACTCCAAGTTTTAATTTTTCAAAAAATAAAGTAATAGGATTACTGTGGTATGGAATATAAGGAAAATCGAATAACTCTTCGGAGTCTACACCGTTTAAAAAAGCATGAAGTTTAATATCATCTCGCAATCGATGAAGCGTGAGCCCTGGATAATTAGCAAGAAGCAATTTTTTTTCATCTTTAAAGAATGATTGTAAAAAAACTTCAAGGCTGGTTATTGATCTCTTCGTCGTCACGGATTTGATACCTTTTGCTACAAATTATTCTTCTTGGCCTTTCATTAACTCGGCCTGGTGATGGGCCACCAAAGCTTCAGTAATAGCTGACATATCCCCGTTCATAACTCCTTCAAGGTTATGAATCGTAAGACCTATACGGTGATCACTTATTCTATTTTGAGGATAATTATAAGTTCTAATTTTTTCAGAACGATCCCCATCTCCAATTTGACCTCGGCGTTCAGAATCAATTTCATTTTTTTGGGCCTGAACCATATTATCGTAGATACGTGAACGAAGAATTTTCATGGCCTTTTCTTTGTTCTTTAACTGCGATTTTTGATCCTGGTTAGCAACCGACATTCCCGTAGGTAAATGGGTTATTCTAACTGCAGAATCGGTGGTGTTAACTGACTGTCCACCAGCTCCACCTGAGCGGTAGACGTCTATTCTTAGTTCATTAGGATTAAGTTCAAATTCGACTTCATCAACTTCAGGCATTACAGCAATAGTAATGGTTGATGTATGCACTCGTCCCATCGTTTCGGTTTTAGGAACTCGTTGAACTCTATGAACTCCCGCTTCCCATTTTAATTTAGAATAAACTTTTTCACCAGTAACAGTAAAAATAATTTCCTTTATTCCCTGATCACTTTCTGAACTTGAATCAATTTCAATTTTATAACCAAGTTGGCGAAAATAGTTTTGGTACATGCGAAACATGTCGGATACAAAAATTGAAGCCTCGTCACCGCCGGCACCTGCTCTCATTTCCATGATAACATTTCGTTCATCAAGCGGATCTTTAGGAAGTAAGAGAAGCTTCAAGCGTTCTTCGATTTCAGGAAGTGCTGCTTCAATTTCCGAGAGTTCCATTTTGGCCATGTCTCGAATATCTTCATCTTTTTCGTTGCGAAGAATTTCTTTAGAACCATCAAGATTATCTTTTAATTTTTTGTATTCTCTATAAGTAATAACAACATCTTCAATACTCGCTCGTTCAGAAGAAATTTCTTTAAACTCTTTTTGACGGTCATAGATTGAAGGGTCAGCGAGCTTATCCGTAAGCATTTCATAACGACCAATAACAGCTTCTAATTTATCAAACATCGACATACGAGGACCCTTAATTTTCTAAAAAATCGTTCAATTTAAAATTACTAGTTTCAATATCAGCTAAAGTTGAAAAATCAATCTCATCAACCGTGATTTTTCTTGAATTTGCATCTTTCAAATTATATTTTTCTTCTAAAATTAGCACTGCTTTTATAGAAGCTAATGCAATTTCTAACTGACTATCTTCTGGTTCTTTAGTGGTCAATTTCTGCAATAGTTTTCCGGGATAACTCATAATTTTACCCACTAAGGAATTGGGATCTTTTCCAACAAATTTAATTAATTCATAAGAAATCCCTGCAATCGGAAGAGTCAGGGCCACTTTAAATAACATCGCATAAGCGTGTCTTAAAAATACTGGAGAATGAGCTCCTATCGGAACAATGGCAAAAATAATAGCGAAAAGTATTATTGAAACAAACATTAAAAAGAAGATAAAAGTTGTACCGCAACGTGGATGAAACGTAGGATGCTTTCTGGCATTTTCTATCGTTAGTTCTTCGCCTGATTCAAAGGTCGAAATCGACTTATGCTCAGCACCATGGTACTGGAATACTTTTTTTATATCTGGAAGAAAGCTAATAAGATAAATATAAGTTAAAAAAATGAAGGCTTTAATTGTCCCATCAATAGCGTGAAACTGAAAGCTTTGAAGGTCCCACTTAGCTCCGCTATATTTTTCAATAACAGCAGTTAAGGCATGGGGAAGAAAAACAAATAATCCAATTCCAAAAGCAAAGGAAAAAGCGATCGAAATAAAAGTCTCAAAACCTACTTTTTCTTTCGATTTTTTATTTTTCTCATAATCACTTTCACTAATTCCTTTTCCAAGTGCAACTTTTTTATTTTCTTCATCCATTGCAATGTTAGCTGAGTAATTAAGTGAAACAACTCCATTGGCCATTGTTTCGATCAATACTAAGACACCACGTAAAAATGGTTTCTTTAAAAAAGAAAGCTTATTTGAAAGTCCATACCACTGGTCTCGTCGCAAGCGAATAGACCCATCTGGTTTTCTGACGGCCACTACGAAAGCATTAGGAGATCTCATCATTACGCCTTCAATAACGGCTTGGCCGCCAATTGAAGCATATTGTTTCGATACGAGTAAGATCATTTTAGTTAAAATATTTTTTTTCATAATTTTACGAATTCATCTGATCTAAAAAATCAGCATTTGTTTTTGTTTTAGTTACTTTTGAAAGTACAAATTCCATTGCATCAATTGGAGACATCGCGTGTAAAACTTTTCTTAGTAGGTATGAACGTTGTAAATCCATTGGAGCCATAAGAAGATCTTCTTTACGAGTTGATGACTTGTTAATATCAAGGGCCGGGAAAATTCTTTTTTCAAGAAGTTTTCTGTCCAATTGAATTTCAGAGTTACCAGTTCCTTTAAACTCTTCAAAGATAACTTCATCCATTCTAGAACCTGTATCGATAAGTGCTGTTGCAATAATCGTAAGAGATCCACCACCTTCAATATTTCTAGCTGATCCAAAAAATCTTTTTGGTTTATGAAGAGCATTTGAGTCAACCCCACCAGAAAGAATCTTTCCTGACGGTGGAACAACAGTGTTGTATGCGCGAGCAAGACGAGTGATAGAATCCAAAAGGATAACAACATCTTTTCCAGCTTCAGTTAAACGTTTTGCTTTTTCAATAACCATCTCTGCAACTTGAACGTGGCGAGAAGCTGGCTCATCAAATGTGCTTGAAACTACTTCAGCGCGAACGTTTCTTCTCATATCTGTAACTTCTTCAGGACGTTCATCAATAAGAAGAACGATCAAGACTGATTCAGGATGATTAGTAGTAATAGCGTTTGCAATATCCTGAAGTAGAACTGTTTTACCAGCTTTTGGTGGAGCAACAATTAAACAACGTTGTCCGAAACCTTGAGGCACAAATAAATCAATCAAACGAGTTGAATAATTAGTTGGTGCATATTCAAGATTGATTTTTTTCTCTGGATATAAAGGAGTCAAGTTATCAAATAGAACTGTTTTTTTATGTTTTTCAGGTGACTGAGAATTGATTTCATTTACTTTTACTAAAGCAAAATAACGTTCCCCTTCTTTTGGAGGACGAATTTCACCTTCAACTGAATCTCCCTTACGAAGACCAAACTTTCTGATTTGTGATGGCGATACGTAAATATCATCAGCACCTGGAAGATAGTTATAAAGAGGAGATCTTAAAAAACCAAATCCATCTGGAAGAATTTCGAGAACACCGTTACCAAAAATTGCTTTATCATCTTTAGCAGTTGCTTTTAGAATAGCAAAAATGAGTTCATGTTTTTTTAAATTACTTGGGTTTTCTATTTGAAGTTCTTCAGCCTGAGTTGTGAGTTCGGCGATGTCTTTTTCTCTGAGTTCGTTAAGATGCATGTGAGTTGGACTCCTGTTTAAGGTAAAAATATGTTAGGAAAAAATTATTAGAATATTATAGAAAGAACCGAATTTGATTGAAACCTCTTATTGATAATTTTCGGTGAATGATGACTTGAACATTTTTTGAATATTTATACTCCCTA
>JAURXW010000320.1 GCA_030654205.1 Bacteriovorax sp. | reverse complement strand
AAGAGCTCACTTATCAATGTACTTTTGGGAACGGACTTAACAGTCGTTACCAACAAACCGCAAACGACTAGAAATAAATTTCATTGCGTTTTAACGGTAGATCGTACTGAAATCGTTATGGTCGATACTCCGGGTTTACATAAATCAAATCAAGAATTTAATAAGCGCTTAAACGAGCAAGCTCGCGAAGGAACAGAAGGGGCGGATCTTAATTTAATTCTAATTGATATTAGCCGCGATATCTTAAGTCAGTTTACAGAATTCAAAGAAAATATTGATCAGGAATTAGGACCTACTTGGGTGGTCTTTACGAAATCAGATAAAATTGAAAATTCTGAAAACCTTCCATTAAAAGAAGTAGTAGAGCAGGCAAAGCTTATTCTTCCAAGTTTAGAGAAATTCTTTTTAGTTTCAAATAAAGAAGGAACTAATATTCATGAACTAACTGGGGCCATTTGCGACCGGGCACAACCTGGTCCACATTTATATCCAAATGGAGATGTTTCTAATAAGAATCAAAGATTTTTCGTAACCGAATATATTCGTGAGCAGGCCTTTGAGTTACTTAAAGATGAAGTTCCTTACGAAGTTGCTGTTGTAATTGATGAATATAAAGAAGTTAAAGGAAAACTAGATCCAGAAAGTTTTGAATCTCATATTTCTGCTTCAATTCTAGTTAACCGTCCAAGTCAGCGAGCAATCGTTATTGGATCGAGTGGATCGATGATTAAAGAAATAGGTATTCGTTCACGTAAAAAAATTGAAATCATGACTGGTGGTCCTGTTCATTTAAACCTTCACGTTAAGGTTTCACCGAAATGGTTTAAAAATAATTTTGTTCTTGAAGAGATAGGTCTTCCAAGAGCTAAAGACTCCGCTCGCGTTTGGCGAAAAAAATAAGGAAAGTAATTTATGGAAAATAATAATATGACCCCACAGAACACATACCGCCGTTCAATGGTTATCTCCCTGATCGGGCGACCCAACGTCGGCAAAAGTACAATTTTTAACCGCTTAATGAGAAAAGCACATAAGGCCATCACTCACGATAAACCAGGTGTAACTCGCGATCGACATTATGGAATTGCCTCATTCGAAGAAATTGCTCACCAGAAAAAAGGTGAGGCGATTTTCGTTGATACCGGTGGATTTTATCCTACAAAGATCGATGAAAATGTTCCAAAGCAACGCGATCAAATCATGAATAAGTTTTTTAACATCATGACAGACCAGGCGAAAACGGCAATTCGCGAAAGCGATCTTATTTTATTTGTCGTTGATTCACGCGAAGGTGTACTTCCTTACGACCAAATGATTGCAGATTATATTAGAAAAGAAAAAAAACCATTTTGGGTTCTAGTCAACAAATACGACACTGAAAAACAAGAAGGCGAAGAGTTAGAATTCTACCAACTTGGGATTGGCGAAGAAGAGTTGTATAAAGTTTCAGCTGAGCATGGTCTTGGACTACTAGATTTAAAAACTGATCTTCATAAAGAAATTATAAAATTTGAAAATCTCCAAACTCAAGAAATGTCTGCCCTTCAAAAAGGTGTTACGCCTCGTGAAAAAGTTGTTGGACGCCTCTCTTTAATTGGAGCGCCTAACGCTGGTAAATCGACATTGCTTAATTTACTTCTAGGATCACAGCGCGCGCTCGTCAGTGATATTCCAGGAACAACAGTTGATCCAATTGAAGGATTTTTCGATTTGTTTTTTGGAAAAAATGCCTACGCTTTGGACGAAGAAGTTATATTTGCTAAAAATGATACTCTCTTGTTCCAACAGTATGAAGAATTTAGAGCTAATAATCCTGAAGTTTATAACTCTCTTACTTATAGTTATAACCTTGAAGAAGAGGGAACTCGCGGAGTGCCTGTCTATGATGAAGAAGATTATATAAGTAGTGAAACTCCTCTTTATGCTGATGAGATAGAAAAAGAAATCGATCTGGACAAAGTTCTCTCTGACGATGAACTTGAAAAATATGACAACGAAGTTTATGAAAATATTTTCAGTGAAGATCTTGCCGACAACGTCGAATTTTTAAAGGATGACCAAACTTCAGAAGATTTTTTAACCGAGCTTGAGAGCGCCAAATTAGCAGATATCAAGTCTGACGAAAATGATGGTTCTCAGTGGAGATCTTTGCATATTGTAGATACAGCAGGAATTCGTCGTCAAAAGTCAGTCGATGGCTTTATAGAACAACAATCAGTTTATCGCTCGCTTCGTTGTATTACTGAAAGTGATGTCGTGATTTTTATGATCGACGCTACTATTGGGATTAGTCATCAAGACCGCCGTCTTTTAGATATCGCTCTTGAAAAAGGTAAATCAGTTATTGTTTGTTTAAATAAAATTGATCTTTTAAAAGAGTCCCTTCCGGATGAAAAAGCTAAAAAAGAGTGGATTAAAGATTTAAGAGACACTGTTCCTTGGCTTTATTATTGTGACCTCATTCCTATTTCAGCGAAATACGCTAAACACATTGGTAATTTAAAAGAAGTTATCAAGAAAACTGTGTTAATTCGAAATCGCAGCATTGGAACAGGAGTGCTCAATCGTTATGTTTATCAATTGATTGAAAGTCATCCGGTGGCCATTAAAAAAGCTGGTGGAAAACGTTTCAAAGTTAAATATGCTTCGATGTTAAAATCGAATCCTCCAACTTTTTTACTCTTCACTAATCTTTCAAAAGGTATTCCAGATAACTACACAAGCTTTTTGAAAAATGGACTTAGAAAAGAGTTTGATTTGAGCAATACGCCGATTCACCTTATTTTTAGAACGGGTGAGGACTTGTCCAAGCGCTTAGGCAAGAGAATGAAAGAAATTACTTAATGATTTTAGCCCACATTTATTGTGGGCTTTTTTTGTTTTTATTTGAGGGGTTCTCTACCAATTAAAAACATAACTCACCATCGTACTATAAGCATTTCCTCCTAAGTTTTCAAAACCATAACCGCCGGCCTTGAGTGGAGCGTATTTTAAGGTATTTTTATCGGGGAAGTTAACTGTGTGAATTAAAAATTCAAGTCCGATATAAGATTCTTTTAATTCAATAGGAAATTCCAAACCAAAACCTGCTCCAAAGCCTAACGCCCCACCAACGTCTTTGGGCAACTCACTTTGGTCAACATAATGATTAGTTTGATACCAATATTCCAGACGCCCAACTAAGTAGGGATTTGAATAAGTAATCGCCGTTCCAAGATTGGCCGTTTCAATATAATAGCGATAACCCAAAAAGACTCTAAGCATGCTGACATCGATTAGACCTGGAGCTCCCGAAGTACCATCTGGATTTTTAGCGTTGGGAAAACCTCTCACTGGATCCTGCAGAAACATTGAATGTTTTGAATACTCGACTCCAAGGGCAAGTGCCGTTTGAAAATCTTTAAAAAAAGTAAAACTTAAACCAAATGAAGGAGGAGAATTTTCGTAGGCAATTCCACGGTTTCCATCAAAACTGGTAAGTCCTAAAGAAGCGTTGAAAGAAAAAAAGCGGCCGTAGCGATAAAAACGCTCATCTTCGACTAACTTGGCACTTTCCACATCTTCATTGAAATCAGAAAAGATATCTCCTCCGATATTTAAATCATCATCGTCTGCTGCAAAGATATCGTTGGCCGCATCTTGAGCATAAATAGTGTTTGCGAAACCCGCACCGATGGCGAGAGTTAAAAGAAGAAAAAAATTTAGAAAAAATTGCTTTTTCATAGGTAAAAATGAATTGCCGAGACAATAAAATTATTGCCTAAAGTTTGGAAAACAAATTCTTTTTTCTTGAAGGCAGAAACACCAAATTCAAAACTAAGACCTATTGAATTTAGTCCTGTGAAATGAAATTCACTCCCGAGACTTAGATCAAATTGGAAACCCGAATAACTTGTATTATTTACTTTATTGCTTAAAATAGCGCCCATTCCGGCCATATAAAAATTAAGTTGAGGTTCATCAAAGATATTGTGAAAAAATTTTAATCCAACTCCATAACCACCGCTGCTTTCTGAAGTTGAAAGGCCGGCCATTCCACCAAAGGCAGAAGATCTATTTTTTTGGATTTTAAATGAAAGCGCAGGGAAGTCATTATGGAGCTGGTTGCTCATTCCCAATCCTAAACGGTTCATTTTGTCGAAGGCAAACGATTGAGACGCTGAAAGCATCAAAAAAAGTAAGGAAAAAACTGAAATGTGAGTTTTTACTTTATTAAACATGCCAATTCCATCCTTAGATAAATGCGCACTTTCTTGCGCGCCTTGTTGTTAAACCATTATAGTATTTTTTATTGTAACTAAGCTCTCTATTTTTGACAACTTAACAAAGCCTTTTTAGAATGAGTTTTAATATTATTTTAAACCATTTAACCCGAGTTCCACCATGTCTAACACAACAAGCTCTCCAAACCGCACTCTTGATCAGATAATTGATGAAGGTGATGTCGGTTCAATTATCAAAAAAAATAAAAATGCCATACTTGCAATCACTATTGCAATCGTCGTTGCAGTTGTAGGTTTTGGACTCTATTCAAGCTTTGCAGACAAATCAACTGCAGCGTTTAATTCAAAAATTTATAATTTTGAGACAACAACGCTTAAAAATTTCAACGATAAATCTAATCCTGAAACTCTGCTTCAAGGAATTAAAGATCTTCAAAAAGAAGTTGGAAATTATGCAGGCCTAGTTCCAGTTGTTTTAAAAACAAGCGATACTCTTATGGCCCAACAACATTTGAAAGAAGCCCTTGAGATTTTAAAAATAGGAAAAGCTTCTTCGAAAAGTGAATATGCTGATTATTTTATTTTAAGTCGCTTAGCTGTGGTTTATGAAGACTTAGGTGAAGATCAAAATGCTATTGCAACTTTAGAAAAAATGAACTCTCAGTCCCTAAAAGTTTTTGAAGGAAAAAACTATTTGGACTTAGGTCGTTTATATTTAAAAAATGGCGATAAAGTAAAGGCCAAAGCAAGCTTTACTTATGTGGTAGAAAAAGTAAAAGATGAGACAGAATTTGTAAAAATTGCAAAACTATATTTATCTAAGCTATAGAGTTTTGAGTATTGCAGTTAGATTTATCGTTACGTTTAATTTGGTAAAAAAATGAATAAAATTTTGGGACTCTTGTTTTTGGTGTTTATAATTTCGGCCTGTGCTCAATTAAATCCTTATATGCCGAAGGCAGAAATGCCAAAAGTTTCTAAGCTGGCCCCAG
Organism: Bacteriovorax sp.; assembly: GCA_030654205.1. Classification (GTDB taxonomy): domain Bacteria; phylum Bdellovibrionota; class Bacteriovoracia; order Bacteriovoracales; family Bacteriovoracaceae; genus Bacteriovorax. The sequence continues at coordinate 1,762 of JAURXW010000320.1, read as the reverse complement.
TTTGGATCAAGGATCTCGATCCATTATATGATTCTGGAAATCTTCCCATAGCTCTTCAGTCTCCACTGATTCACGAAGGAATTGTTTATATCGGTCAGAACACTGGATCTATGCAAGCGTATGAATTAGAAAATGGAAAACCAGTATGGAGTGAAGTTGATGGATCGACTTATCATGCAGCTCCGATTTCTTATAAAGATCAAATTGTTTATGGAACAGTTCAGGGGAGAGTTATTTCTCGACATTATACAACTGGAAAAATGAAATACAGTGTGGATCTTGGAGCTTCTGTAGAAACTAAAGGTGTTGTTTACCAGGGAAGAATCTTTTTCCAATTAAGAAATCATCAGGTGTTTTGTCTCGACGTTGAAACGGGAAAAATTCTTTGGGGTTATAAACGGTCAATTTCATATTTAACCACACTACAACGTGCCTCACTTCCAGTTGTCTATAAAGATCGAGTTCTCGTTGGATTGGCCGATGGTAACTTAGTCGCTTTATCAATTGATGAAGGTGTTTTATTATTTGAATCAAAGCTATCAACAGCATCTAAGTTTGTAGATATTGATAATGCTGCTTTTATTTTAAATGACAAAGTTTATCTTGGTGCTGTAGGCGGGCCAATGAGTTTGATTGATCCAAATACTGGCAAAATAATAAGAAAGGCAGATTTTACGGCCAGTAGAGCGCCTTATTTAATTCCGAATGATTCAAGTGAACAACTCCTTTTTGGAACTCCAAGCGGTGAGTTGGTTTTAACTGATAAAAATTTAAATATTCTAAATAAAGTAAAAATTTCTGAAGGTGTAATTACTTCAATTGTTCCTTTTAAGAATGGACTTGCTGTTTCAAACACAGCGGGAGAAATTTTATTTGTAGATACTAAAACACTAGTTGTATTAGAAAAGTTTCACCTGGGGCACGCTTATTCGGCAGTTTTTGGTGATATGGAAAGTAGAGAGAACTATTTATCAGTTCTCTCTTCACGTAATAGAATTTTTACTTTTCATTAAGTTTGTTAATTTGATTTTTTGATATAATCAAAATATTGATTGGCCCACGAAACATTTAAACGCGCCATTACTTCAGAAGTGTAGCTTGCTTTTTTAAAATCACTTCCTTCTGAAGCAATAGACCGAGAAGCCGAGGCGCTTTCATGTTTTTCAATAGAATTCATCAAAGCAATATTTGAAAATAGAGTCGTTTTAAGCAAGGTGTTCATATTCTTATTATCGGCATCAAATTTATTATTTTTTATATGAGTTATTAGGTTCTCATAAATAAAATAATTATCACTTGATCCAAATTCGCAAAGTTCTCTTATTTCAGAATAAGTTTTGGCCAAGTGAATATCGAGGGCCTTGTGGACTAGTTCATTTATACTAGAATCACTTATTGGATCAGTAGAGCTTTTTATCACATCCACAACTTTTGGATTTAGGTCATCTTTTGAAAGAGGAAGTAGCAGTTCAGGATGTGCGGCCAGGTACATTTGATCATTAAATTGATGAGAGTCGTAAGTGAATTTTTTATTTGCTCCAACCGTTTTGGTAGAAAAATATCTTTCTTTATGTTGAAGAAGTCCTGTATGGAAATTTGGACAAATTGAAACACTTGGCCCTGAAAAATCTGGTGAGAAATTTTTGAGAGATTCGTATTCACTAAATAGAGTTAAAAAATAAAGTTTTTTATTAGTAAGAGTTGTTTCGCTCGAATTTTTTGCATCTTCTTCTATCGCTGAGGCCGGAGCTCGCGAGCCTCG
>JAURXW010000439.1 GCA_030654205.1 Bacteriovorax sp. | reverse complement strand
TATCTATCACAACTCATGACACAAAACATAGATAACGCCCATTTTTTTTACTTTCTTTGTAATCCTGGAAGCGAAGGCTTTTTGAAAGAGGAAATACGCCTTATTTATCCAGAACTTCGATTCGCTTATTCAACTGAGGGTTTTTTGACTTTTAAAGAGATCAGACCACTTGGTAAAACCCTAAGACCAGTTTTCTGTCGCCACTTTGGCAGCTTTATCATGAGAGGCTCACTCGAAGAAGTAGAGGCCCATGCTAAAATAAGGGCCCGAGATAATGGCATGCCAATTTATTTTTATTCAAAAGATGGTGAGATCTACAAATTTCCAAAAGTAAAATTTGGTGAATATGTTTTAGAAATTATTAAAGTTATCGCTAATGGCAAGGAACAATATTACTTAGGTGAATTTCAAAGTTCATTACTTACTTCTCCTGGGCCAGGCGGATTTTCTTCTGCAGTTCTTCCGCCAGAGGCTCCATCAAGGGCCTATTTAAAAGTATTAGATGGAATCGATTATGTGGGGGCACAGTTAGCCGAAGGAGAGCATGCCTTAGAAATTGGATCAAGTCCTGGTGGAGCAACTTATGCTTTACTGCAAAAAGGATTGAGTGTTGAAGGTCTAGATCCCGCATTAATGAGTGAGATTTGCTTGCAAAATCCCAAGTTTTATCATCACCATACTTCTATCCAGGACTTTAAAGTTTATGATTTAAAAAATCATGTGCAATGGCTTTTTGTGGATATGAATCTTCCACCTGAAGGAACTTTAAGAGAAATAGAAAAAGTAGTTGAAAAAATTAAGCCTTCATTAAAGGGAGCTTTTATTACGCTTAAGATGACTAAGCTTGACTTGGTTTCTCGGGTACCGATGTACTTAACTTTTGTTAAAAATATGGGGCTTTCAGTTGTCGTAGCAACTCAATTACCTTCACATAAGCAAGAATTTCTCATCTATGCGGAAAATAGCACCTTCTAAAAAAATAATTACAATTCCATTATACTCATAAAGAATCGCTGACTTTTTTCGGTCAAAAATTTTATAGGAGTGAAAATGACAAAAACCATTATACGTGTGGGCCTGGGAATTATTGGATTGATTTCAATAGTTTCTTTACAGTCATGTCAAATTCCAACAAAACGTCACCCGGCCTCTTCTGGAGGTAATTTTCTTACATCCAGCGGAGTAGAGGAAAGTTATGGGTATTCTATTGAGTTAGATTATCTTCACGCCGAAGAAAAAAAATTAGTAATGCGATTAAAAAATTCTACGAATTCAACTTCAGAGTTCGGTCAAAATGAACTAACAATTTTAAGAGAGAAAATACAAAGTATAGAGTCCAAACAAAAACGTATAAGTTTAAGTATTCAAGCAGAAGCAAATGATCTTAATAGTGACAAACCTCTTTCGCAATGGGGGAGTTTTACAAAAAACTGGCAACGACAAAAAGAAAAAATAATAATAAATAATCCTGAACATTATGTACTAAATAATGATGGCAAAATAATTCGAACATTTACAATGGATTTATCTGGCACGACAGATTATCAGTTAGGTATTATAAACAAGTTTTGGAATTCGACTAAAGAAAAATCAAAAGATGATGATGAAACTTCAAATGACATTAGACACTACTTTGAAGCACAAATAAAATGTGATGCTGATTTCAAATTAAAGAAAAAAATATTTTCTAAAACTATTACAAAAAATAAGCAGATAAATTTTAAGATTTACGAACAAAAAAATAATTCACCAAAAGTCGTTCTTTATTTTAATCAGAAAGTTAAAAGTTGTGATGTTCTATTTAAAAACCCTGAATACCCAGAGAAAAGTTATGGTGTCCGCCTCATTAGTAATATTGATGAAAAGAATCAAATTTCTTTGTTAAGAAATAGATTTGAGGCATGCATCTTACCGGATTCTCAAAACTTAAAAGGCGTCGAAAAATTATTTTTAACACCAAAATATACTTCAATGACTTGTGCTGAAGAAGTTCAGCAAATTACGACACTTGAAGAACCTATTGATGGGCTAAAATCTAGAGCGCAGGTTTTGTTAGGGCAACAATTACCTGAGAATTTTATTAACGAAATGAATCCCTATGGTGCACTAGATTTTTCCAAAGCTCCAAAGTTGAAAACAATTTTAATTTCCTATTTAGTTTTTAGACACGACTTTTATGGAACGCTTATTGCTCGTTTAGCTAAGTGGCATGCTGATCACGGAACTCAAGTGCGAATTATTATGTCGGATGTAATTTCTAATAAAAAAGACCGTTTAATGCTTCATGATTTAATTGAAACTTCTAATAATATTAAAGTTCAAGAGTATCGCTATGATTCGGAAAATGGTGGAGTGTGGGATCATTTAAGTGAATTGCATAGAACGATGCATGTAAAACTCTTTATTACATTGGCAGATAACCCTTCTGATAACGTTGTTTATTTTGGTGGACGAAATATTCACGATGGATTTGTTTTTATGAAAACTCCAGACAATTCAGCCTATCCAGACCTAATCCAATATGGTGAAGGTAAGGACAAGGATGAAGGTTTTGCACCATGGAGAGATTACGAAATGCAAATTCACTCTGTTGCTCTTGCTGAGCAAGTTGCTTCACATTATTTAACATTATGGCAAAGAGACTCACAGAGTTTTTATGTTAGAAGTATAAATAAAAATATTGTATCAAAAACATTGGCCGATCCCGCCTATTTTAAACGAGCAAATGATTCGACACTTATTCGCCATTTTATGTCAGTGCCTTTTAAGGACAATGAGGCTTTAGAAAACTTTTATATTGATATTTTTGAAAGCGCTGAAAAATCAGTTAGGCTTTCAACTCCTTATTTTAGACCAACAAAAAAATTAGGCGACGCTATTCAAAGAGCAGTAGCACGAGGGGTCGATATCAGTCTTATAACTCGTCTTGATTTATCAGGCGATACTGCCGCGATTATTTTAAGTGAGGTTAATAAAGCTGGAGTTAATCGTTTTTTAAATAAAATTAAAATTTTTGAATATACAGAACCAGGGGTAATACTTCACTCTAAAGTTGTACTCGTAGACGGAAAAATTTCATTTATAGGTTCTGTTAATTTAAATAAGCGAAGTTTTGTTCATGATATGGAAGACGTGGCAATGATTTACAATTCAAATTATAACAAAAAAATGCATCAGATCTTAGATGTTTATTTAAAGCAGTCCCGAGAAATCACAGAAGTGCAAAAAATTGCCTTTTGGAAAAAAGTTGTTATCGGTATATTTGATAAAGAATTGTAAGCGATTTAATTTTTGATAAGCTGAAGGCCATCAATTTGATGGCCTTCGTGTTTTAAGAGCCCAATCTTCATTTTCATACCACCACTATAACCTATAAGTTTTCCTGTAGAGCCGATAACTCGATGACATGGAATAATTATCGGTATGGGGTTTTTTCCATTGGCCCCGCCTACAGCGCGAGAAGCTTTTGGTGATTTTAAAAATTTTGCTTGTTCTCCATAGCTCCACACTTTTCCAAAAGGAATTTTACTTAATGCCTTCCAGGCTTTTTGTTGAAATACAGTTCCTGAAGGGGCCAAAGGTAAATCAAAACTCGTTCGCTTTTTTAAAAAATATTCATCGAGTTGTTGATGGGTAAGATTTAAAATACTATGATTTTCGGATTTGATTGCCTCTTCGAAAAGACTGGTTGAAATAATATCCAAAGAAATTAAAGCATTATCATTCGCTATTAAAAAGAGGGTGCCTATGGGAGAACTTATTTTTTTAGTATAATTCATAAAAACTCTTAATTTAGGGTGCAGACTTATTTTATAAGAATTCCTATCGCAAAAATAATATAAAGAAAAGCCGCAAAAATGTGGATCCATTTCATTGGGATATATTTTGTCATTTTATCACCGAAGAAAACTGCTAATCCATCAGTTACCATCATTCCAATAGTTGTCCCTATGGTGACTAAAATTAAATCATGATATTTAGCGGCCAGGGTTACAGTTGCAATTTGAGTTTTATCACCCATTTCGGCTAAAAAAAATGTTACTACAGTTGTTAAAAAAGGTCCCCATTTGCGAGTCTCAGATAGCTCTTCATCTTTATCAGGAATTAATATCCAAACAGCAAAGATTAAAAAAATGGATGCAAGTATTCTTTTAAGTATTAGCGGTGAAACTGTATTGGCCACCCATACGCCGGCAGAAGCCGCAAGTAGGTGGTTTAAAACTGTCGCAACAAAAATGCCTGCAAAAATTGTCCATGGACGCTTGAATCTGGTTGCCAGCACGAATGCAAGTAATTGTGTTTTGTCACCCATTTCAGTTAAAGACACAAGCAGAAATGAATTAAAAATTATTTTTAACGAAAGCATGACAGATATATCCTCATTTTGTACCGGCCAAAGCTTAACATTAATCTAGAAAATTTAAAATTTCTTTTTTTTGCTTATATGTATCTTCGTAACCTAGTTCGGTAACTTGTTCAGTATAAACTGAATCAAAAGCCAAATAACTAAGCAGATCCATACCTGATTGCCCAGTAATTCCAATCGTACTTAAAAAATAACGTAAAAACTTAGGCATTTCGCTACTGAGTTGTTGGGTCATCGCACCTAAATCTCTTGAAGGATTTAAAGATAATATTGGAATGTGTCGCCAGGGAGAATGTTTACCCATAATTTCTACCATTATGTTGATTTTTTCTAAACGCTCAACGTCTGCATCGAGAGAGTCTAAAAAAATTGCATCCATCATAACACCACCAATTTGAGAAATTAAGGGAGGAGGATTTTTTTGAAGTGCTATATCTTTTACCATTTCAAACGATCTTTTATGACGAATTCCAATTGTAATAATTTTGGTTGCTCCCAAATGAATGGCCGGTGAAAGGGGAGTCGATTGTCTGATGCATCCATCGCCATAGTAGCTTTGTTGGATTTTTGCTGGTGGAAAAAAAAGAGGAATTGCTGATGAGGCCATTACATGTTCAACATTTAATTCTGTTCGAATGGAAAAACGATCTGGTTTTGCCCACTCGGGAATTGTATTTTCTGCATCAAAAAATACAATACTGGAACCTGAATAATAATTTGTTGTCGAAAGAGCAACTCCCGAAATATACTTTTCTTGAATTAAATGATGAAGCTCTTTGAAATCAACTTCACGTTGTATTAATTTTCTCAGCGGATCCGTATTTAAAATTCCATTAAACGGATCTTCCGATGGAGAGTTTCTAAAAACCGTTCCTTTCATCCAACGCGAACCAAGTTTGGCCATAGCATAGTTGCTAATATCAAAAACATATTCTGGTTTAATCCGTTTCCAGAGATCAAGAAGATATTGTGTTGATGCTCCCCAATCTCTAGCACTATTGGCGAGGAAAATAGCATTAATTGCACCAGCTGAATTTCCAGTAATTAAATCAAAAAGATTTTGATCCTTTTTTACAATTTCATAAATTGCACGCAATACTCCGGCCTGATAACTTCCACGAGCACCTCCACCGTTTAATACAATGGCTAGTTTTTCATCCACAGTGTTTGTGCACGGTACTAAGTAAAGAATCTAAATCAATAGGTTTCGGAATATATTCACTCTTAATTGGTGTATATTTTTTATCTCCAAAAGCACTTACAACGACAACTGGAATTGTTGAAAGCATTATGTCGTTACTAATTACTTCTATGAATTCCCACCCATTCATTACTGGCATCATCAAATCTAATAAAATTAGACATGGAGTTGGTATTTTTCTTAATGCTTCAATTCCCTCTTTACCATTGTTGGCAGTAAATACTTTAAATCCTTCATCTTCCAATGCCGTTTTTATGGAGTCTTGAATTTCAATATTATCTTCTATAATCAATATTATTTTTTCCATAAAATTCTCTTTTCCTGTTTTAGTGCTAGTCAATGGTATTGGACCGGGCCTTTGGTAACTCAATGACGAAGCTAGTAAATGGACTAGATCGATCAAAATAAACACGCCAAGAATTTTCTTCAACAATTCCTTTTGGAATATTTAAATGAATTAAATCTTGTGTTTCTGTAAATGGATTACTATTAGTAACTATAATTTTTATAAGATGATCTTGGGCCATTACCGCCAACTCTACCCAGCTTTCTCGAAGGGAATGTGTAACTGAATAGGCATTATTTAGAATGCTGATCAATAGATGCGTTATTTGTGATTCTTTGGCGTAGATAAAATGATCACCTTCTAGGCGTATTTTTAACTGAACTCCATGTATACGAAATCGTTCTTTGCACAAAGTTATAATATTTTCTATAATTCGATTTAAAGATATATTTGATAGTTTTTCATTTTCCATATTTCTAGCGAAAATGGTTAATTCTTTTATTGTCTTCGAAAGACTCATTGCTGAATCTTCTATAATTTTAATTTCTCCTTGTAGTTCTAGTGAATTAACTTTTTCTTGCTCAAGATAAGAGCGCAGAAGAGAGATGTGACTATTGATATTTGAAAGTTCACTCGAAAGGGCGAATGTTATTCCACTAGTTAATTCTCCGATTGAATAAACCTTAGAGGAGTGAATTAAGGCGAGCTCCTCAGCTCGATAATTTGTAATATCTCTTGCCGTGAAATAAATCAAATTGGTTTCCATGTCAGGAACAACGACCCAGTCAAATAAGCGGTAATCGTTATTTTTAGTTTTGTAGCGATTAATAAAATGAGTTGCTATCTTTTTATCTAGGCTTTTTTTTATTTCTGATTCAGTTTCAGTTAAATCATCAGGATGAACAAAGCTTAAAAATTTTTGAGAAATTATTTCCTTTAAACCATATCCCAAACTATTTATAAATCTTGGATTAATTCTTTTAAAATATCCTTCTTGGTTGGCAATAATCATTAAGTCATGTGAAATATTAAATAGTAATTCAGCTTGTTTAAAATCATTTAGTGCTCGCCTGGTTTCTGTTATATCTGTAAATGTACAAATTAGCAGAGCAGGAGGAGAGTGCTCTTTAATAATTGGAACGGCATTTAAAGTTATCCAACGAACTTCACCATCGTGCCTAAATATTCTTAAAACAAGGTTTTTTTGAATTTCCTTTGTAACAAAGGAGTTCATTCCGGAATGCTTTTTGCCTGGAAATATTTTATCCCATTCATTGAAATCTATTATATGTGGAGCATTCAAGTCACGGTTGGTTAATTGCTCGGCAGTTACACCTAAAATATCTAAAGCGGCTTGGTTAAATTGAAGAATTTTTCCGTTTTGATCTTGAAGGATCATGCCTTCAATCATACTTTGAAGGAGTGCGTTTAAATTTATGATTGATCCATTAAATTCTTCTTTAGTAGAATTCAACACATATTCCTCCCGCTCATGCCTCACACTTAGCTCTATGAATTTGATCATGATGTTAATTGGAAAAAAAATACATAAAGACTATAACTGGGATAATTTGAATAGATGTAAATGTAATGCTAAGATTTTTGCCATGGCGCTAAAATCTACCATTCATAAAGTAAGACTGACACTCTCAAATTTGGATATACATCACTACAATGACTACTCTTTAACGATTGCAAAGCATCCTTCTGAAAATGATTTGCGGATGATGATTCGAATCCTTGCTTTTTCATTATCTGCTCAAGAAGAAATTCAATTCACCAAAGGACTAAGTACTGATACTGAACCTGATCTATGGAAAATAAATCATGATGGATCTATAGATCATTGGATAGAACTTGGACTCCCAGATGAAAGACAAATTCGCCAGATGTGTTCTAAGGCCAATAAAGTTACAATTTATACCTATCATGGAAACCAAGCTCTCCAGTGGTTTGAGTCTGTAGAGGGTAAGGTTCATAGATTTGATCATTTAAATATTATTCATTTTACAGTCGAGGAGGGAAAATCTCTTGAAGCTCTAGTGGATAAAGGTATGAATTTAGATATTTCAATTGAGGATAATGAGATTTGGATTTCAAATGACACAGAAAGAATGTGTGTACAGCTTCAAATCGTAAGAAGCTCTAAGTCTCTATAACTAGATCTCCAAGATAAACTCCTAATGCTTTTTATAAAATATCCGACAAGTCTACTATCAAGCGCGTTTTTTTTGGGAGACTTTGTGGCATGTATTAGGTTGATCGTACTATTTATTTCCTGTGCCATTACCCAATTAGCATTGGCCCAGGGTCTTGGAAAAAATACAGATATTATTCAAAACATAATTCTAGAAACTCAATTGCAAAATTATCTTAACAATAATGGTTCTTCAAAGTTTGATGCCAAAGTTGAATGCTATAAAGTATTTCAAGAGGCAAAAGCCTTTTGGTTAAAAAAATCTAAATCCGCAAATCGAAATCTTTTGGTAGAAGGCGTAATGGAAGAAGTTTTCACCAAAGATGAGATTTTAAATATGGGTAAAACTAATATTCATGGTCTAAAATCTAAAGTACGTGGAACAAGTAAATATATAATTGGTGGTTATTCACACGCTGATGCACCTGGATTTCCTCATATGCGTCCTAGATGTGAGAATATTTACAAAGAAGAAGTTGTTATAAAAGAAATAGCAGGTAGGAGTTGCCGAGAGATTAAATTAACCTTTGATCAAAAGCCCGATGATTTTTATTATCAAGTTTACTGCGATAACGACTCTGAATTAAAAATAAATTTTGATGTGGAAAACGATCCACTACCTCTTGAAATAAATAAAAGTGGCAAGGACTGTGTTCATTGCCGGTAGGCTTTATTCTAAAGGCCCCTTAGATTGATAGTATTTCCTTTAACTACAGGCTTCAAAATGAAGACAATGTCTTTTAGATTCAAATTAATTCTTAGTATGCTAGCGATGAGTGTTGTTCCGCTAATTGCCACTTCTGTTTATAGTTTAAAAAGCTCGCGGGACGCCCTTAGGCAAGCAGCTTTTGATAAATTAGTTTCGGTGAGAGAGTCCAAAAATAAAAGTATCTCAAGGTATTTAACAACTGTAAGTTTTGAGATCCAAACTCTTGCTCATGATAAAATGATGATAGATGCCGCCAAAGAATTTATGGGTGCATTTAAAAATTTACCAGCTGGAACACCTGAAGCTTTATCAAAATTAAAAGGATATTATGTTAATGAATTTGGTGCTGAATATAAAAATAAAACTGGGAATGTCAGCCCTTTAGACAATATTAGTTCAAATCTTTCATCTCAAAGTGCTTATCTTCAACATGCTTTTATTTCAAACAACATAAACCCATTAGGGGCTAAGCATCTTTTAGATGAAACTCCATTATTGCCGGAATATTCAAATATTCATAAAGTTTATCACCCAATGATTCGTGAATTCTTAGAAAATTATGCGCTTTATGACGTCTTTATTGTAGATATCGAAAGTGGCGATATAGTTTACACTGTATTTAAAGAACTAGATTTCACTACAAATTTATTAACGGGTCCTTATAAAGATACCAATCTAGCTGAAGCTTTTAAAGCTGCTAAGCAAATAAATGATAAAAAAGAATTTAAAATTGTTGATTTTAAAAAATATGGTCCTAGCTACGAAGCACCTGCCTCGTTTATTGCAATTCCGATTTGGGATGGGAATAAAAAAATTGCAATACTAGCGTTTCAAATGCCTCTTGATTCAATTAATGCGATTATGAGTGAACGCTCAGGTCTTGGAGAAACAGGAGAAACTTATCTTGTTGGTGATGATAAGCGTCTTCGCTCTGATACCCATAATGACAAAGAATTTAATATTTTTAATTCTTTCAATAAAGAAAAATTGATTGATTCTTCAAGCGTAGAAGTCGCAATCCATGGTAAACCAGATGCGATTATTACAAAAAATTATAGAGGTGTTGAGGTCTTGTCAGCTTTTTCCAAAATAGATTTCCCTAAATTACCTTGGGTTATATTTGCCGAACAAACAGTAAAAGAGTCATTCGTTGCCGCTGATACAATCTTAATTCGTGTCGTTGTTTTTATTGTAATTACAATTGTTGTAATCATTTTTATTTCTCTTTTTATTACCTCAAAATTATCTAACCAAATTGAAGAAGTTGTTGAAGCTTTTTCAGTCAGTGCTCATGATGTTCAAAATTCAAGTCATAAAATGGGATTAATTAGTTCAAAGCTTAGTAAGTCAGTTGAGACTCAAATCTCAAGCATTACAGAAAGTGCTGCAGCTATGGAAGAAATTTCAGCAATGATTAAAAATAATTCGGGTTCAGCAAGACATGCTGCCGAATTATCAAGCAATTCAAAATCAACCGCTTTAAATGGAAAAGAAGCAGTTGATAAAATGATTGTAGAAGTTAAAGAAATTTCAAAAAGTTATGATGAAATTCAAGAAAGTGTAGAAAAAAACAATGAAGATATTAATAAAATAGTTCAAGTTATTGCAGAAATTGCTAAAAAAACTGAAGTAATAAATGAAATAGTTTTTCAAACTAAACTGCTTTCTTTTAATGCCTCTGTAGAAGCGGCCAGAGCAGGGGATAGCGGAAAGGGATTTGCGGTAGTGGCCGAAGAAATCGCAAACCTTGCCGCAATGTCTGGAAAAGCATCAAGTGATATCGCACAAATGCTTTCCTTATCGCAGAATCAGGTTAAAGAATTGGCCGATTCAACCAAGAAGCATATCGGTAGTATTGTCGCCAGAGGAAGATTAAAAGTAGTTTCAGGAACAGAAATTGCTTCGAATTGTATGAATCAGTTAGACAGTATTCTTGTCAGTGTTAACGAGTTGGATAATTCAATTCTTGAAATTACAAGTGCGATTAACGAACAAAATACTGGAGTAGACGAAGTTAATACAGCGATGAAGCTATTGGAAAATGCAACACATAATTCAACAGATATGTCAGAGAGATCTAAAGGAGCCTCGGAGGATTTAAAGGATCAGTCACATTCTCTTAGGACTTCAATTCAAAACCTGCGTAAGATTTTGGGGGCCAAAAAAGATTATGATGTTGATCCGTTAGAAAAATCAGTAAGTTGATTAGTTAAGTTTCCAAGTAATAATTAACTTTAAGCTTTCGGCAATTTTTAGAAAGCCAAGATAAATATCCCATGCGTTAGCCGCTTTAAAGCTCTTATCAAAAAGTGGCAATTCTATTATAAGAAGCAAGCACGACCGTATACTAGAAACGAAGACCATTATTTTTGATGGCATCTAGAAAAAAAGAAAGATAATCACGAATGTAGTAACTTTCATACGAAGCTAAAAAAGATGTCGATGCTGTAATTAAATATGGCGATTATTTTTTAGTTAATAATTATTATTCAAAAAGATGGCAGCTGTAAAATAGAGTGTGTATCACTTAGAACTTTTGAAAAAATAGAAAAGTATATTTCCTTTTTTTCAATACTCGCTTAGAATCTTTATAATTTAAAACACCATGCTGTAGCAAATCTAGATGAAGATGCCGAATTACATTTTTCCACTGAAGAAGAACTAATGCTCAAAATATAATGCCTAAGGAAAAATAGATAACGATCAGAGAGGTCCTTCATTAAATTGCTCAAAAGGGAGGATATTTTAGCTGCAGGGACGATAGGGAGCCTGGTCTTGTATCTCTATGCGTGTAATCGTTCGATTTGAGGCCCAGATGGAATTATTTCTTGAACTCAAAGCATCCAAATTCTTGTTTTAATGAATTTTTGATGAGTTGACCTAGCTAAAAAAATGACACATGTAAGTTTTGTGTAAATGTCAGAGATATTTGTTTAAAAAATGTGAATAATGAAGTATACTCTGAATATGTCTAATAAAAAGCAATCGCAAGTTAAAAATAAAAAGCTAGATAAGCTAGCGAAGCTAATTAAACTCAACAAGCTAATTAAAGAAGTAGAGCAAGATACCGTGAAAAATCTTGATAAAATATCTAAGACACCAGAAATTCCTACGGCCTGGGCTGAAAGTTCAGATAATTTAAATTTTCCGAACCGCTTGCCCTGGATCCATTTCACTTAATATTTTTTAAAAGATGAAAGCCAAAATTGAAGGCTTGCTCCTTTTCCAACAAATACCTACAATCAAAGGCACATTATCGCGCACTTACTCTTGCGTTCAGGTAGAAAAATATCAGTTTTTTATGGCGGTCGCGTTGACGTAAGTATTATTGTGAGCTGTTTTTAATTAGAGGTTTCCAGCAATTCTCCACCAAGTGAAATTTTACACGAAGTGCATGAATAAATCGTTGAAATAGGTGGCTTGTTTTTAACACTTAGTAATACATTGGCATATTTGGAAAAAATACTTGGATTAGTTTTAATAGAGAAGAATCGTTTTTCACAATGCAGTATTGATTAAAAAATTTAAAAAGAGATCATAGGGCGCGCTGTAATACCTCCTTGTATTAAAAAGTCGGTCCCGATTATAGATAAGTTTTAACCTATAGTCTGCTACTTTCCATCTTGAATCGCCTTATATATAGTGTTTAATTAAAATAATAATAACCACAGAAGCTCGTTTTATAATTAGACCAACTATAGGAAATCTTTCATGAAAAGTATTATAAGTTTTGGGCTAGAATTTTTATTTGCGATAGGACTTAGGCGAATTGGACTATT
>JAURXW010000432.1 GCA_030654205.1 Bacteriovorax sp. | reverse complement strand
ATTAAGGCCTCTGGGTAATTAGGAGTAAGTATGCCTCAGTTTGAACTTTTAGGAAGCTTGATGAACGATCTTCATCTTGAATTTGTCAGAATATATTATCTGATGCTTCCTGTATTTTTTGCTCTAGCAGTAGCGGTCGCTTGGTTTAAATCACCACAAGGCAGTCCCGAATTTATAGATATTCTTAAGCGTGCCGTAATTTCATCGTTGCTTCTTGCGGCCTTTCCTGAAATTTCAAAGGCAATTCTTTTTATTGCTGAAGGAATTACTGAACGAATTGATCAATTGAATGGAATTGATACTGTGATAAAAATGGCACAGGAAAAAGCTGAAACTTACTCGCTGTCGGCCAGCAGTGTCCTCTTACAATTTAATGACCTCTTGATTGCGACCCTTTCATTTTTAAGCTACATGCTCCTCTATATTGCAAGATACCTAATGATCGCAATGTATTACTTCTTTTGGACCTTTTTTATTGTTACTGCTCCACTTCTACTTTTATTCAATCTCTTTTCAGGAACCGCCCAGATCACAGTTAACTTATTTAAAGGAATGATTGAAATCGCTAGCTGGAAAATTGTCTGGGCGATATTAGGTGCAATGTTAACTGCTCTTTCATTTGGGAAAGCTTATCAGGCCGAAGGAAGCTATCTCACGTTAATTGTCATGAATTTTATTATTGCGATTGCAATGCTTATGACTCCGTTACTGGTCAGATCAATTGTTGGTTCAGGATTACAAAGTATGTCTTCTGCAATCGGGCCAATGGCAGTCGCAGCGATGAGTGCTGCTCCTGCAAAATCAGCGAGTGCTGTTAGCATTGGGAGACAGGCACTCAATAATCCAGGTGAAGCTTTTAAGCAGCACATTTTTAAAATTAAACCTCAAATAAACAAAAGGAAAAACTAATGAATAAAGTTATTCAATTAAAAAACACAAAACTACCAAGAATGCTTGGAGAACTCACGCATTCCAATCAATTTCTAAAGCTATTTGCACTGATCTCTCTTGGGATCACTGTTCTTGCTCTAATTGCTCTCACTGTTCTCGTGACAAGACCTCCTGTTATTTTAACTCTGACTCCAAGTGCAAGTCTCTTGGAAAAGACAGAATTGCCAGGCCCAGAAAACGAAATTAAATCTGCTATTAAAGTTTATCTTGAAAATCGTTATAATTGGGAGCCTGCCAATGTTGCGGCAAAACTAAAATCAACTGAAAGTTTTATTTTGCCTCCGAGTATTAAGGCCTTTCAGACATCAATCACAAATGTCATTCATTTTTCAACTGAAAAACAAGTTTCTCAAAAAGTTTATCCTAGTGATTTCAAAATTAATTTAAACCAAAAAACCGTTTTTATTACAGGAGATCGAATTACAACAATTCAAGGGATGAGGGCCGCTGGAATTCTGCGATTGGAACTAAGTTTTGAATCGGCCATAAGAACAAAAGAAAACCCATGGGGTATTTACATCACAAAAGAACGGGAGGAATAGTGATACCAAAAATTATTTGTTCTCTAGTCATTTTACTTTTATCGTCTTTTTCAAATGCTGATGCAAGAGTCAGACGTGTGCCTGTCATTGGAGACCAGATCGTCACAGTTCACACTGCTATGGGGATAGCAACAATCATTCAAGTACCCGATCGTCCAAATAGTGTAGTTGTTGGTGATCAAGATTCGTTTAAGGTGGAATATTTGGATCAAGCGATCACTATTAAGCCACTTTCAGCAGGAGCAAAAAGTAATCTCTACGTCTACACTGACTGGAAAAGATATAACGTACAGCTCACTTCAGGTAGTGAAGCTACAGCTGATTATGTGGTCTATCTTGAAAATCCAAAAGAAGAGTTAAAAGCTGTCAAGGGTTCAAGTATTACATGGACCCAGTTTAGAAACTCACTGAAAAATGAAAATATCATACTTGAAGTAAATCGTGTTGGAAGGGCGCAGAACGGTGTGCTTCTAATTGAATTTTTGGTGAAAGGAGCATCAAAAGAAAAAATGAAACCTGAATGGGTATGGCTTACTCAAAATGGAAATGCTCGTCCCATTCAAAACCTATTTTTGTCAGCGTTAGAAGTATTGCCATCAAATCCCGTAAATGGAGTTATTCAACTTCAACGGGATGATCTTGATTCGACAATTCCCATTCAACTTGAAGTCAGAAGGAAAAAAACATCCTTTCTTACTATTAAAAAGATAGAGGCGTGGAAATGAATTTAAAAAATATGCTTAAAGAAATGATTTATAAAGAACAAAAACCATTTACCAATAAAAGAGAGATTAACTGGAAATTTCTCTCTTTCTTAGGAATCGCTATTGTTTTGTTTGTGATTATAGTTGTGATTTTTATTCCTCAAGCTGTTCCTACTCAGGATGTTTTTCATGAAAAGACTCAAGATGGTTCAGTTGTTACAACGGCAGAAAATAACCCAACAGAGCAAACAGCAGATCAGTTTCAAAGAGGAAATGTCAATTTAGAGAATGTTCCTACTTCTCTGGATCATTTGTATGCTCCCACTTCTGGTGGTGGCGGCAACTTCGGAAATTCAGGAGGAAAAGAACGAAATGCAACGATGATTCTTGCTCGTAGTGGAAACGATGCAAAGAATCAGTTGTCAGCAGGGACAAGATTTTTTATCAAACTAACAGATAAAATAATTGTATCAACACAAGCCTTGCCTTTAGTTGGTATCGTAGTGAAAGATGTAATTCACGGTGATGTACTTGCCATTCCTCAAGGTTCAAAAATCTTGGGTTCGGTTTCATTTGACGATAGCTCGGAAAGAGCAAATATCAATCTAACCCATATTCTTTTTCCAGATGGCAGAGAAAGGCAAATCTCGGCAGTCGCAATCGGTGGGGATGAACAGGTTGGAGTGGAAGGAAATATAAAATCGAATGCTATTAAAAATACTATGGGACTTGCTCTCACTCGATTTGTGGGTGCCTATTCTCAAGGTTCCATGAGCACTGGACAATTTGGAGCCCAGGCCGGAGGTAGTAAAAATGGAATAAAAAGTGCGATCTCTGCGACCGCTGAAGATCGCGCTAATGCTTATGCTGAAGATATGAAAAAGCAAAAAAAATGGATTGAGCTTTCTTTTGGAACTCAGTTCATGGCCGTATTAAACCAATCTTTTATCTACAGAGAGCCAGGAGGTACCAATGGCGGAAGATAATCAAAAATCTGATACAACCACTACTATTTTTTTAGGAATTGTCGGAGTGTTTTTTGTAACTCAACTTTTATATAAAATTCATGATTGGTTTGTAGTTTGGATTAAATCGCCACTCCATAAGTGGTTTCTGTTATTTATTGTATTAGTCATATTTACTCCACTCTTAGTTCTTCTATGGAAAAAATTAATAAAAATAAGGCGCAAGAATATTGCTGATTACGAGTTACTTTCAAAACCTAAAAACAATAAGGAAGTTGGAGCAGTCTATTGTGGAGAATCAAAGGAGGGAAAACTTATTTGGATTAGACCTAAACAAAGAATCATGCATACTCAGATTATCGGAACGACAAACGCTGGTAAAACTGAATCGGTTATTCTTCCGTGGCTCATTCAAGATATTCAACATGGACGAGGTTTAATTCTAATTGATGGTAAGCCGGATCGTGCCTTATTAGATAAGATTTGGGCGTACACCGTAAAGGCAGGTAGAGAAAAAGACTTCAAGCTTTTTAGCTTGAGTAATATTGAAGAATCACATCAGTTCAATCCACTCATTGGTGGAACCGCAGATGAGATTTCAGAGCGTGTTTTTAATTCATTTGAATTTGATAATCCATATTACAAAAGTCTTCAGTATGAAGTTTTTTCTCAAATCATGCGTATTTTTGAAGCCGCTAAAGTCGTTCCTACATTTTCAAAAATCTATCAAGCGATTGGAAATCCCAATATTCTTCAGGCAATGACTAGAGAATTAGAAGATAAGTCTCTTAAGGATTGGGCAGAGAGCTTTAAAAGTTTAAATCCTGGAGAGCGCTCTCAAAGAACGAGTGGTCTAACGGCAGCAATCAGTCATTTTTCACAGGGATCAGCAGCATGTCTTTTTAATGCAGAGAAGTCTTCAATTAATTTAAATACTGCGCTTGAAAAAAATCAGATTATTTATTTTCAGCTCCCTGTTCTTAAAACACCATTTCTTGGAAAAACATCAGGACGTATGATCTTGCAATGCTTACAGAGTGCGGTGGCCAATCGACACAATAGCAAAGAAAAAGGAAAGTTTTTCTCGGTGT
Organism: Bacteriovorax sp.; assembly: GCA_030654205.1. Classification (GTDB taxonomy): domain Bacteria; phylum Bdellovibrionota; class Bacteriovoracia; order Bacteriovoracales; family Bacteriovoracaceae; genus Bacteriovorax. The sequence goes on along the minus strand of JAURXW010000432.1, from coordinate 4,052 downwards.
TTCTGGATGACTTCACTGAATATCTTTACCCGGGATTCGTTTCAATCTTAAACAAATCAAGAAGTGCGAATGTTGGAATTGTATTCGCACACCAAGCATTAGGAGACATAAAAACGCTGGGTGAACCAATTGCAAATTCTATTTTGACCAATTCAAATTTAAAAATCTTCATGAGAGGAAATGATCCTGATTCAGCCGAGTATTTTTCAAAAGTAATCGGCACAGAAAAAACCATGAAATATACTGAGAGAACAACCCTTAATGCTTTTGGAAAAAAAGGAACAGGAGACGCCTCGGCCCGTGAGGTTGAAGAGTTTAGTGTCCATCCAAATATATTTAAACGTAAGCTCGGTGTTGGTGAGGCAATTATGATTGTACCTCATGATGCTGGAAGTAAGGTGGTCAATATCAAGTTTGATATGTTTAGTGACCTCTCGGTAAAGGAAAAATTAAAGATAATTAAAAAGCCTAAAATTACGATGCTTGAGATTCCAACTGACAGCGTAACTATAAAAAGCGCATAGGAGAACATTAACGATGAAGAAAAATAAAAAGCAAATAGTACTAGTCCTGAATTTTTTAATTACACTCGCACTTCTATCTGGCTGTGCAACTCAAGGGAAAAGTCTTGCTCTCGGTGGAGCTGTTGGTGCAGGAACTGGAGCTATTGTAGGTGGAATTGCTGATCCCGGAAAAGACGGCCAATACAGAACTAGAAATGTCATTATTGGATCAGCTATCGGTGGAGTTGCCGGAATGGCGGCAGGCGCTCTCATTCATTCGAGTAATGAGGACAAAAAACGTGAAGCTTATGAACAAGGAAAATCGGATACAACAAAAAAGCAAGGAAATGCTTCAATGCCAAATCTTAAAAATCCTAAAGTGGAAGCTCACTGGATGGATGGAAAAATCTCAGGGAGTAGATATATTGAAGGACATTTTGAGTATGTAATTGTTGAGCCTGCTCGATGGGAGGAATAACGATGGCAAAACATTATGTTCCTAATGATGTACTTCAGTATGTTGGTAAAACGGGATTTATAACTTTTGAGTTGTGGCAAAAATATTTTTTAAAAGCGAAATGCAGAAGATCAAAATTCCATAACTGGAAGGAATTGATTCGTCGAAAATATTTGGTTGCCCACAATAATGACAAAATTAAAGACACTTTAGTACTCAATCGCTCGGATAGAAATGTACTTCAGTTATTTGAAACAAGGCCAGCATATATGCCAAATCCTAACCAGCTTAAGCATGACGAAATACTTTTAAATGGAATTATGTATCTCGATCGTGCTTTGCACATTTGCCAGTGGCAAACGGAAGCTGAACTAAAAATGCTTCGATTGAATGACTACAAAGTGGAGACTCAGGGCCAATTAATTAAATACCCTGATGCAATTATTCATCTTAAGAATGCTAATCGTTTTGATGTAATCGCCGTTGAATACGAACGAACACAAAAAAGTCGAAAGCGATATGGGCAAATACTAAATGCCTACGCTGGAATGAAACGAATAGATGCAGTTATCTGGATAGTGAAAACTCCTGCCATTAAAAATATTATTATTGAACAAGTTAAGCAGGTTTATTATCCACAGAGGGAACGTCCAATTGCTTTTTTGATGGAAGAAACATGGAAATTAAATCCAAAAAAGTTGGTCGAGCTGTCAAATGAAATACTGACAAATAGTGGATAGAGACTAAGAAATATTGATGCACGATCGATGCACTAAGTGCATCGATCGTTAAAAGAAAAACAATAAATAGAAGATAGATAACTTAATGAATTTAAAAAAGTTTTACCGCCGCCGCCTTAACGTGTTCTTCCCTTAATCGTAGTTGACCCCTCCCTCCCAACAAGTTGTGATGAAGGGGTCAACTACTGGGGAAAAACACTAGCGGCGGCGGTAAAACAACAAGGAATTAATGTATGGTAAAAAATATAAAAGGGAACGGGGAACTAGTACGGAAGACAGAAGAAAATAATAATGAAAAAGAAGAGATACTAAGGATTAATATATCTAGGCTGGGAGATACAGCTTTATTAGAAGGCATGGAGCAAGTAAACGATGGATTTATTGGTGGGAAGGTAAATAAGACTCAGATGCTGAATTGGATATTGAAAAGATTTAAGGATGATTTAGATGAATCAATAATCAAAGATATTCGGGCAGATCATTTTGATGAGGTTGCTGTTTTAGAATTAATTTTACGCAAGGCCCGTGAGACTGGAAAAGTGCCATCAGAATTTAAGCACTTATTGCAAAAACAAGTTGGACTTGAAATATTGACAAAGAAAAAGGCTAAGCAGGCCTTGACTGGTAATGGCATCAATGGTGACATGGAAGAATCAGATAAGTAGTTAAGGAAAAATAATGAAATCAAGTGAAGTTAGACGAATTAGAGAAAAACTTGGATATACCCGAGAAGAATTTGCAGAAGTCCTTTGTCTCTCTGGATATAGAACTTATGCCAATATTGAAAATGATATAAGGAAGCCAAGTAAGCTTACTATTCGCTTTCTTCGCTATCTTGATTCACTCTCAAAAACTCGTGCATTGGACTTTATTGAGGAGTTCTCTTGTCATGAAACAAAATAAAATTTTCCAAATATGGAGATCAAATATGGTGAAAAAAATTGAAAGCGATTCTAAATCAGAAGACAAACCATTGTTAAGGATAATTATTGAACCAACCACTGATGAATCAGCTTTATGTACATTGCGTATTAAAGAAATTAAAGATCTAGTTGCTGAAATGATTATTTTAGGAATGAAGCGCGGTCGCCCAAGTAAAAAGGAAGAGGAGCTAAAAGATGTCGCATAGGATAGGGATTTACGTCAGGGTGTCTACGGACGAGCAGGCTCAGGTCGTTGATGGATCAATTGATAGTCAACAACATCGTCTAAAATTTTTTATTGAATTTAAAAATGAGCAAGAAAAAAATTGGGGAAAGGTTGTTGATACCTATATCGATGACGGCTATTCTGCAAAAGATACTAATAGACCTGCCTACCAGCGAATGATGAGAGATATTCAATCTGGTAAAGTGAATTTAATTTTGGTGACAGACTTTTCTCGGTTATCGAGAAGTATTGCTGACTTTAGTATGCTTCTGAAAGACTTAGAGGCCCGAAAAGCAAAGTTTTTTTCGGCTAAAGAACAGTTTGATACGAGTACACCAGTGGGCGAAATGATGGTTTATAACATGATCAACCTTGCCCAATTTGAAAGGAAACAAACGTCAGAGCGCGTTTCAATAAATTTCCATTCAAGAGGTTTACGCGGATTAATGAATGGTGGCATTTCAATGCTTGGTTTTGAAAAAGATCCGACAAATACTGGCAGATTACTTGTCAACAAAGATGAGGTTAGTCATGTTCAGAAAATTTTTAAAGAGTACCTACGAAGCAGTAGTCTTCAGTCAACGGCTAACATTTTAAATGATAAGGGAATAAGGCGAAAACTTGCAAATAAGAAAAAAGAGCAGGGAAAAGTTGGAGAAAAGTGGACTGTAAAAGCCGTGAGGAATGTACTTACTAATTTCGCTTATATTGGTAAACGTGAAATTAATCGTGGCCACAAAAATGAAGATCAAGAGTCTTTGAAGCCGTGGCAACGATACCAAATTGTCGTAGCTTCTTGGAAAGGTATTGTCGATGAAGATGATTTTTATTGTGTGCAAAATTTACTTGAAGAAAATCGGCAAAAGGAAAGGACACGTCTAAAAGGAGCCAAGAATAGATTTTACTTATTATCAGGAATTATTCAATGTGGGGAATGTGGTCGAGCGTTAATTGGTCAAACTTCACATGGAAGAAGTAATACACATCGCTATTATGGGCATAAAAGAGAAGTCGGTGAAGACATTACTTGTAAGTATGCTCGATTTAGAGCTGATGAAATAGAGGGAGTTGTTGTTAACCACTTGGATGAAATTCTTCATCAAGCAGGGGGTCTAGGGAGGGTTGCTGCTAATATTTCTAAAATTATGAGTTATCAAAATGGAGATGGCCTAGCAGAAAGGGATCGCGTTCAAAAGGAATTAA
>JAURXW010000429.1 GCA_030654205.1 Bacteriovorax sp. | reverse complement strand
ATTAAAACTCTATTTAAAAGATAATACTCCAACTTTAAACGGAGAAGGTGTTACTCAAGAAGTGAGCTTTGACGAGTATTTTAAAAAAATGAAAGATCATATGGAAAAGCGTGAGCACAATAGAGCACTAGAAGCTTTATGGGAAGGTGTGAACAGTATGAATCAATATGTGAACACCAAAGAGCCTTGGAAATTAAAAGACGATAAGCTGGCCTTAAAACAAGTTGTTTATAATTGTGTTTATTCTATCCATGCGCTCTCAACACTACTCTCTCCTTTTCTGCCTGATACGGCGATTAAGGCCTTGGCACCACTTGGAGTAGAGCTCGGAGCATTTGAAGATATTAAATTTGGTAAAATTGTTTATGAGCTAACTGAGCCAACTCCATTATTTCCTAAGATTGATCCTCCAGAAGCTCCAAAGGCCGCTCCCAAAGCGCCTAAGCCACCTAAAACACCAAAGGCCAATAAAACCGAAGTGATTTGAGCGAGTGCCACAAATAAGTCACGATATTTTCGCAACAAATTTAATAGACCCCACTAAAAATCAATTTTTTTTAGTGGGTTAATAAGTCACTTAAGCATTTAGAAATCAACAGTTAATTCCGATAGATTGGAATGAGTTTGGAGCTATTTCAAGAATGGCCTTAGAATTTAGATAGAACTTTATAAAACATTTTTGGGTATATTGGATGGATGAAGAACAATTAGCATTAGTCGAAGAGGGCCTCAATCTTCTGATTAAGAAATACAAGCGCAATTCTAACGAAGGTGATCTTCGTAGAATGAAGGCCGCTCAAGATGCTAAAGTGGCCATCCGCAAAGTCATGCTCTCACTAGCTATTAAAGGCGATATAAAAGACATTGTGCCTGTGATTGAAAGCGGTAAGGGTGCTGGTTGGGAAGTGACAGATTTCGATGATAAGATCATTCGTTACCATGCCTAGTCTTGAACACTAAAGATTTTTAGCTGATAATGGCCTTCACTAACCTGGAGGCTTTTTTATGTTCGACCTAATTACTGAAAATATCAAGAAAGCAATGTTTGCTAAAGATAAAGAGAAACTCGATGCTCTTAGATACTTTAAAAGCATGTTAATCGAAAACAAAACTTCTAAATCTGCTCCTATTGCTGAAATGGATGTATTAATTAAACATGTGAAAAAACTTAGAGATTCGTTAGAGAGTTTTCCACCAGAAAATGAGATACGTAAAAAGACAGAGCGAGAAATTATTATTCTTTCAGAATATATGCCTCAGCAATTAAGCCAAGATGTAGTTGTAGGATATATTCAAGAGATTATTGCAAAAACTCCGGGTGTTAATGCTGGTCTTGTAATGAAAGAATTAAGTCCAAAAATAAAAGGCCAATTCGATAGCAAAATTGCCAACGAATTAGTTAAAGCTGCTCTTTCATAGTTTAAATTTTACAATTAATTGAAACTGGAAAGTGATCACTTAGAATTTCTTGATAAAATCTATAATAGAATGCATTGGTGAGTTGATTGAGAAATACTCTTCTCTTGAAACCATCAATGCGGTCTTGAACTAAAAAATCATCCGCTACAACTTGATTCTTTTTGACTGTCAACAAACTAGTTAATTGTGACGAGTATGTATTTACCATTTGATTAATTTTCATTTGCCCAATATTTGAGAGTGGATAATCAAACTTAGCAGGAAGTGGCGTCTCTTCAGGTGGAATATCCCCACCAACTAATACATCTCCATCATTAAATCCATCAAAGCTTTTATTTTGTAAGTAGAGTGAATTGGCCGAGCGAACCATATACATTTTTTCAATATCGGACTCGATATCCGATTTATAATAATTGAAAACATGTCCATCATCACAGCCAGGAAATACTGATTTATCTAAAACAAAATGATCATAAGAATTAGCAACCCCAAGAGTTTCTTTTCCATCACTTGTATAACGAGGTGGAGAAAGAGTTGTTGCATCATTGATTAATAAACTTCCGCCTGGAAAACTTTTTAAAACTTCGTTCCAATAAGGATTATTCGCAACTAGATTTGTGTCTGAAACAAACATAATATTATTATCATTATATTTTTTTCTAAAACGATTCATGAAATTTAATGTTGTTTTTACTTCAGCAAAACGAGCAAAGTTTGAACTATTTAGCCCGCCTCCAATATCACTTGGAGCATTGACACCAAAAACATCATTCATTAGTTTTTTCTGAGCATCGTCATCGCCTGAAAAATTAAAAACGACGTGCATACTAATGAGCGAAAACTTCATGCTTCCCGCTTTAAAGCTAACCATAAAAGGTCTACGGGCAAAATTATGAGTGTAGTCTTTTTCCATAAACTTTTGACTTAAATTTAAAATACAAGCGTATGGAGTTCCACCATTTTCATCTCTAAATTCAGAGCAATGTGGATTAGAAACTGGAGTTACATTATTGGCACGATAGAAAAAACCAACCATTTCCTCAACTGAACCCTGTAAAGCCGAGTCACCGCGTGGCGAGAGAATAAGGGCCCAACTTGGATCTAATTTCTTAAGCGCCATTAAAATTTTATAATATCCGGGAGCTCTATATAAAGAATAAGCGGCACGTGTATCAGAAATTAACTTTGCCAATTTATCATTGATAACTTTTATTTTTGCAAGATCAGTAGTTTTTGTTTTTTGTGAATTTAAATCCGCAATCATTGCAGGACTGCTCTGAATAAAGGCCAGAACCGCTTGATTGTTTGCTTCATCATGCCCAACAGTTCCCAGAATTTCTAGACCAGAAACAACATCGTATTTATTCATAATTTTTGCGATTAATGAATAATCCTTAAACAAGGCTTTTGAAGTTCCTGGGTGTAAAAGATTATAACCAGCAATTCTAAGGGTGCCGCTTGATTTAAGAGATTTTGAAGTTGGTCCGTAGTGCTGATAATTACTAAAACAATCTACGTTGAATTCTTTTTTAACTAAAAGAGTGCTGATCACCTGACAGGCTTGATTATATTCTTCAATTTTAGCTTGATCATCTTCAGGGGTTTTGGTTGGGCCTGCGACATTTTCTGTCTCAGCAAATACGAGAGAAGTTGATAATATAGAAATGAATAAAAAACACTTAAAAACTATTCTCATCATATCCCCAAGCAATTAGCTCAACTAATAAGGCTTATTAGTTTAATCACTAAAAAGATCAATGAGCAATTGGCATTATACCTAAACAAAACCCTATCTAGTTGATTTTATGTTAATTGGAAAATAAAACTTTATGGCACCTCCGCCCAATGTAAAGAATCCAAAATTTTAGCCGAAAATAGTAATAATGCTCGTAAGTTTTCAATGAAATGGGGAATGAATAATGCTGAAGTATTTAATAGTTTTAACTCTAATAATGAATTTATCCTCAAATGTTTTTGCCGGAGCAGGAGCTAAATTAATCGACTATATGGTTAGCGGAAGTGGCGTCTTAGAAGTTCTAGGAAAATACGGAATTAAGGGCAATGATGCAAAACAAGTTGAGAGCTACGTAGCATCCTCAATTGGAGCTATTGGAAATAAAAAAAACTTAAGCAAAGCTGAATTAAAAGAAGCAATAGGAAATCTCGTTTTAGATAAATCCTTAAACAAGGAAAAAAATAAAGCAGATGCAATAATACGTAAACAACTTCAAATGCTTTTGGATAAACCAGATAGTGAAATAACTAAAGAAGATGTTGTCACAGCTATCAATCACCTAGTCCTTCTCGCGGACCGACATGGAAAATCTGTTATCATAACATGTGCTGAGTGTGTGAATGATAATCTTGCAAAAAATGGTTTTAAATTTACAGTTGAAACAATTAAATCGACTTCTCAATTAAAAATAATAAGTGAAACAATCTCTCAAGACCCCGCAGTTCGAGGTAAAGACATTACTAATATAATGAACAAACTTCAAATTGGTGATTATTCAAAAGTTTCACCATCTTTAGTTTCTCCATCTGAAGAAAAAGTATTCGCAATGTTTTTACAAACAAGCGAAAAAGGCAATGCAGATCAAAAAGCTTTTTTTGCTGCAGTTAAAAGAATTTCAACAAAAGATGGTAAGACAAATATTATCGATCCAAAAAATCCACATAAATTTTGGAAAGTCATAGCAGACGATATGTCTTCTGAAGATATGCGTATGTACACCTCAATGCTTCAAGAGGTCGCTGCTAGAGAAGACAAAGATAAGGTTACAGCTGAAGAAGCATTCAATCGTATCTTTAAAGAAAAAGCGCAAGGTAATCCGGACTTAAT
>JAURXW010000428.1 GCA_030654205.1 Bacteriovorax sp. | reverse complement strand
CGGCTTATTTTACTCTTTATTCATATCCATTGTTTATGGGGCTAGCGTGGGGAGTCGGTTATTATTTAACTAAATACCTTTTCGAAAAAAACCATGAAGATTCATCAAAACTTTTAAATTTATATCTGGGTGTATTTTTGACAGCTTGGATTGGAGCAAAAGTTTTTTTTCTTTTGTTTTCGGCCAAACATAAAATTTACCAATACCTATACGCCGATTATTTTTGGCTCGGAGGAGGATTTGTATTTTATGGAGGCCTAGTTTTTGGAATCATTTTTTTCTTATTATATTCTATTTATTATAAAAAATTTAATTTTCAAAACAGCTTTTTACTTATTCCAGGATTAATTTTTGGCCATGCGATAGGTAGGGTTGGTTGCTTTTTAACTGGCTGCTGTTATGGATCACAGTGCTCACTTCCCTGGGCGGTAAAAATGGAAGGAGAATTTCGACACCCAGTGCAATTATATGAGGCTATTGCACTTTTTATCCTCGGCTATTTTTCATTGCGATGGATCGCTAACAAAAAGACAAATCTTTTTATAATTACTCAATATTTAATTATCTATAGTGCCGTTAGATTTGTAATAGAATTTTTTAGAGGGGATGAGGTTCGTGGTGTTTTTTGGTTATCATTTTCTACGTCACAATTAATTTCAATCGGAATATTTATTTGTGCTTTGATTGCCAAAAAATTTATTCAGAAACAACAGATTTTTTGATTTCTTCGACTTTGTTTTCGTCAATATAGAGTTCAGAAAATAAAGTTTCACCTGACCATGCAGTAAAAGCATCATTATGTTCATACATAATAATTGTTTCCCAAGGGCAATCTTGAGAGCAGTTTTGACACCCAATGCAACGGGCCAGGTCGATTTCAACCGTCTGTTGAAATTGAGGATTTTCAGGATTTGGTCCTGGAACCAATTCTATGGAATCAACAGGGCAGCCTTGAATACATATTTCACAACCAGTACAGCCAGATTGATGGACAACTGCCAGCAATTTAGGTGGTTTCTTGCCTTTACGTTTAGGCTTAAGCCTAGCAGAGTGGAAAGGGTTCTCCACAATAATAGCTTCTTCGTTTTCGTCTTTTTTTGTTAAATTATCGGTGCTCATAGCAAACCAAAATCATAAAAATTGTGTTAATAATTGATTCCAATTATAACCTAGATCCCCTTTTCTTGCTAATAGATTTAGAGAGATTTAGAGTGAATGGGTTTAATATCTTCTAAAAAATATAGGGTACTATGAAAAAACTAAGATTTGTTACTGCTGCCAGCCTTTTTGATGGTCATGATGTTTCGATAAATATTATGCGAAGAATGCTCCAGTCCAAAGGTGTTGAGGTTATTCACTTGGGTCATAATCGTTCTGCCCAAGAGGTAGTCGATGCCGCCCTACAAGAAGACGTTAATGGGGTGGCCTTAAGTTCATATCAAGGTGGCCATGTTGAGTATTTTACATATATTCGAGAACTCTTAGATGCAGCAGGTGCCAAGAAAATTAAAATTTTTGGTGGTGGTGGTGGTGTTATTACTCCAAGCGAAATAAAACTGCTTCATTCACGAGGGATAACTCGTATTTATTCACCTCAAGATGGAATGGAAATTGGTCTTAATGGAATTATCGATGACATGATCGAAAAAGCCAGTGAGTCTACTTTAGATGGAATTGATTTTAGCAAATTTAATGTCTCGAAGTTGAGTGATCGTGAAATTTCAAAAGTTATCACGGCCATAGAAAATAATGGAGAGATTCCAGTTAAGTATACCGCTGGCAATATTCCAGTTTTGGGTATTACCGGAACCGGGGGAGCTGGAAAATCTTCTTTGATTGATGAATTATTATTACGATTTTATCGCCACTCACCGGAGTCAAGAATAGCCTTGATTTCAGTAGATCCAACCAAGAAAAAAACATCGGGTGCTTTATTGGGAGATCGAATTCGTTTAGGAAGTGCTAGTTTTTCAAACTTTTATATTCGATCATTAGCAACTAGGAATTCAAATACATAACTCTCTCCTCATATAAAAGATGTAGTCAATTTTTTAAAATCACAGCCGTTTGATTTAATTCTAGTTGAAACATCAGGAATAGGTCAGGCTTCGGATGAAATTACTAAAGTGGCTGACAAGTGTATTTACGTAATGACACCAGAGTATGGAGCTGCAACTCAATTAGAAAAAATTGAAATGTTGGAAGCTGCCAGCTATATCGTAGTTAATAAATTTGAAAAACCTCGATCAGAAGACGCATTGAGAGATATCAGAAAACAATACCGCAGAAATCATAATTTATTTGCGGGCCATCCTGGTTCACCTGAAGATATTGATCTGCCAATTTATGGAACAATGGCATCTCAATTTAATGACGTGGGCGTAAATGCCTTGTTTTTTGATATTGCAAAAGAAATGAAAATTAAAATAGAAGGTGTCGAAACATTAAAACGCGACAAGGCCCCTGTTGTAAAAAACAGAATCATTGCTCCAGAAAGGGCACTATATCTAAGGGATATTGCCACTTCTATCAGAAGTTATAATCGTGACACATTAATTAATGCAGAAAAAATACGCGACTACGAAGCCTTGTTAATTACTACACAAATTTTAAAAGGTAATAAAGATGTAGAATTAAAACTTATTTAAATAAAAAACACGATACCAGTGGAAGTATTTTCAGAACTTAAAACACTAGAAGACACAATTGCCCAATACGAATCAGGCACTTTTTCTTATTTCGTTCGTGGAAAAGAAATCAAAGTAACAACTAAGTATAAATCACTATCTCATAATGAAATTTCAAAAGTTGCTTACCCTAAATTTAATTCATTAACCGATAAGTATCGATTTTTGAAAACATCAAATCTGCCAGGACATTTTCCTTTTGCCGCCGGGATTTTTCCATTTAAGCGCGCTGATGAAGATCCAAAAAGAATGTTTGCAGGTGAAGGTGGTCCATTAAGAACCAATACACGTTTTCATTATCTTTCAAAAGATGATCAGGCCAAGAGACTTTCGACAGCATTTGATTCAGTAACTTTGTATGGTGAAGATCCAGATGTTCGCCCAGATATATTTGGTAAAATCGGAGAAGCTGGCGTTTCAATTGCGACACTGGATGATATGGAAGATCTCTATAAAGGTTTTAGTTTAATAGATCCATTTACCTCTGTGTCGATGACAATCAACGGACCTGCTCCCATTATTTTGGCGATGTTTATGAACACTGCTATGAAACAAGCGCTGAAGGGCGATGATTTTTGGAACACAGAAAAAAGAATTGAAATCATGAAGCAGGTCAGAGGAACAGTACAAGCTGATATTTTAAAAGAAGATCAAGCACAAAATACATGCATTTTTTCTTTGGAATTTGCCTTAAAGATGATGGGAGATATTCAAGAATTATTTTGCCGTCACAAAGTCAAAAATTATTATTCTGTTTCTATTTCCGGCTATCACATTGCTGAAGCTGGAGCTAATCCTATTTCGCAAATGGCCTTCACTTTAACAAATGGTTTTACGTTTGTTGAATATTATTTAAGTCGAGGTATGGACATAAATGATTTTTGCCAAAACCTTTCATACTTTTTTTCAAATGGACTAGATCCAGAATATACAGTCATGGGAAGAGTGGCGCGAAAGATTTGGGCAGTAACCTTAAGAGATAAGTACGGTGCTAATGAAAAATCTCAACAGTTTAAATATCACGTACAAACTTCTGGACGCTCGCTTCATGCGCAGGAAATAGATTTTAACGATATTAGAACAACCCTGCAGGCGTTTCTCGCGCTATCTGATAACTGCAACTCTCTTCATACAAATGCATACGATGAAGCAATTACAACACCTACTGAAGAATCAGTAAGAAGAGCAATGGCAATTCAAATGATTATTAATCGTGAATTTGGAATGAATAAAACAGATAATCCAATACAGGGTGCTTATATTGTCGAAGAGCTTGCTGCCTTAGTAGAAGAGCAGGTTTTGAAAGAATTTGAAAATATTTCGGACAAAGGGGGAGTTCTTGGTGCGATGGAAAGTATGTATCAACGCTCAAAAATCCAGGAAGAGTCTCTTTATTATGAAACATTAAAAGACAGTGGCGAGTTTCCAATCATAGGGGTTAATACGTACATCGCTCGAAATATTAAAGAACAAATGGCCAAAGAAATTGAAATTTCTCGCTGCTCAGATGATGAAAAAATGGATCAGATTAATCGTTTAAACACATTTAAAAATAGAAATAAGAATAAATCAGCTGAAGCATTACAGAAATTAAAAGTAGTTGCATTAACTAATGGAAATGTATTTGAAGAACTACTTTCAACTGTTAATTTTGCCAGCCTTGGCGAGATTACAAACTTGCTCTATGAAGTTGGCGGGAAATACCGAAGGAATATGTAATGAAAAAAGCAACTGTATATACTCGATCTGGAGATAGTGGAACTACTGGACTTGTTGGTGGAACACGAATTAAAAAAAGTGATCCTCGAATACATCTTTACGGTGAAGTAGATGAACTTAATTCACATATTGGCTTTGGTGTCTCTTTATTGTCCAAAGATTTTTTCAAAGATTTTTTGTATGAAATACAATCTTCTCTGTTTGATTTGGGAAGTAATCTTGCTTGCGAGAAAGAAAAACGGGCTGAGTTTAAACTTCCAAAAATTAAAAATGCTTTAATTGAAAAACTGGAAAAAGAAATTGATCGAATGGATGTTGAGCTTCAACCGCTTAAGACATTTATTTTACCAGGGGGAAGTCTTGAAGCATCTGCTTTTCATATCTGCCGCACAGTAAGTAGAAGAGTTGAGCGCCAGATGGTAGATTTTGAAGATCAACATCCAGGGGAAATTCCTGAAAGTGCATTAATATATATGAATCGATTATCTGATTATTTTTTTATACTTTCAAGATACATTAATCACTTAAAAAACATTAAAGAAATTAATTGGATAGCGCTTAAGGAATAACATTATTTTTTCTTATGTTTATTCACATCAAGTTTTAACATCTTATCTTCCCAGGATTTTTTGTCAGTTAATTTTTTATCTGGAATACTTTTTGATGATGGAAGAACAATTGTGTTCAAGTCATCACTCGGAGAAAGACCTTTTCCAATGCTTAATTGCTCTCGAGCATTAAGCCTTTTGGAGTCAATTATAATTGAGGTATTTCCAAGTCGCAGAGTTTCATTAATTTTAAATTGTATCTGATGAACTTGGCTATTGTTGAGATATGAGCCATTTGTTGAACCCAGATCGGTATAGATAAGTTCACCTTTTTGGTTTAATTCAAAGCTGCCATGCTTACTACTCATTTGCTTGTCATCTAGAACGAGGTCGCAACTACTTGATCGTCCGATCGAAAACTCACCAAAAACTGGTAGTTCAACAGTTTTTCCATCAGCTGTCGTGACTAATAAGACTATGGCCATATAATTTACCTCTGGTAATTATTATAACTCACAACATTTATTAAATTTAGTGACGGCAAAAAGATACTCAAGGAGTGAAATGTGGTAATATGGTATCAAGTCAGTAGGTTAATACTCAAAATTAATGTGAGATTTATATGGAACAAAATATAGTTAATGTTACAGAAAAAGCACTTCAACACATAAGAGACATCTATTCTAAAGAAAATAAGGGAATAGATATGGGACTTCGCTTGGGTGTCAGTGGCGGTGGATGTTCAGGGCTTTCTTACAAAATAGAATTTTCAGAAAAAAAAGAAAAAGATAATGTATTAGATTTTGGAGATATTAAAATTCTAATTGATCCCAAATCATCTATTTATTTAAAAGGCGTTGAGCTTGATTTTAAAGATGGACTTAATGGCAAAGGTTTTGTTTTTAATAATCCTAATGCCAACAATACCTGCGGTTGTGGTGAATCTTTTTCTGTTTAAAAATAAATGTTAAGTACATCAATTAGATTTTCATTAAGCCAAAAATCGCTAGAAGATTTTTCTTTAATTAAAGTAACAGGTGCCGATCGCGAAAGCTTTTTCCAAGGGCAAGTAACAAATGATTTAAGCACTCTTGCTCAACATGAAGGACAATTAACGGCACGCTTGAATCGATCTGGAAAACTTCAATCCATATTCTTTATTGCTAAATTAACAGATTGTCTTTTTCTTTTGTGTCCAAAAGAACTGTCGTCTCAAATAAAAGAAGATTTCGAAAAATTTATAATTATGGATGACGTTATCTTGGAAAATATTTCCAGTGAGCTTTGGCTCAGATTTAACTATTTTTTAAATAAAGAATCTACAGAACCAACAAGCACAGAGGCCAGCTTTAATTTAAATTTTTACGGTCTTAATGCTGGTTTGTATTTCACAAAGCATCCCTCTATAAAATTAACCAATGAAGATGAATTAGAAGATCTTCGAATTTTGAATGGATGGCCTAAGTGGGGAGTAGATATTACTGAAGCGAATTTTATCAATGATAGCTACCTTAATGAGATAGCTATTTCCTATAAGAAAGGCTGCTTCTTAGGTCAGGAAACTGTTGCCAAGATTGAAAATAATCGAGGCGCTGCCTATTATCCTGTTCTTTTAAAGTTAGATAAAAATTTAAACTTATCACATCTTAAAAAATATGATTTTCAAATAGAATCTGAAAATGAATTAAGAAAAGCCGGTACATTGCTTTACCAAGTTGAAGATATACTCCAGGTTTTACTGTTTCGAGATTTCCGAGTTACTGGACGAAAATTAAATCTCATAATAGGTGAGACCAATTTTTTAGCTACTGTTATGCCACTCCCTTTTTATACAACTTTTAAAAAATCAGATATAGCCTTAGAGCTCTACCACTTTGGCGTTAATGCATTTCAAGCCAATAACTTGGAAGAAGCAATTGATTATATGAAATTGGCTTTGTCTTTTGATGACAAGTTAGCCGATGCCTATGAATCCTTGGGGGTAATTCTTGGGCGGATTGAAAAATTTGAAGAAGCAATTGTTTGGATGGATAAACTTACGTTGGTAAGTCCAGATTCTGTAATGGCCCATACTAATAAATCTTTATATTTAATGAGGTTAGGTAAAATTGAAGAAGCCGAGGCTGAAAAAAGTTTGGCAACAATCAAATCGTTTGCTGTTTTTGGCCAAGAGGCAAAGCAGAAAAAAATAATATTAGAGAATATACAAAAAAAAGATGAAGAAATTCTTCGCCGTGAGAAAATGTTTTTACAGGTGTTAGAAATTGATGATCAAGACACGATTGCTTTATTCGGAATTGCCGATATCTTATTTCAGCGTAAAAGTTTTGAGTCGGCTATTTTTAATTTAGAAAAAGTTATTCAAGTAGATCCGAAATATTCAACAGCTTATTTGTTATTAGGTAAGGCCCTTGAGGCAAGTGGCAATGCCTCTAAAGCCCAGGTGACCTATCAAGCAGGCATAATCGTTGCGTCTAAACGCGGAGACATGATGCCTGCTAATGAAATGCAGTCTAGGTTAAACCAGCTTATAATGGGAACGAGTTTTAACTAGCTCGTCTTTTATTTCCATCAATTCTTGATATTTTTTTGCGTCTAGGGCCTTAAGGCTTTCTAGTACGATGCTCGTATCTTTTTTGTAGGCAGAAATACGCTCATATATCATGGTTATTAATTGATTTCCTTCTTTATTAATCCGCTTGTTTTTATAAGCATGTTGTAAATCAGTACGACAAAAATCAAGCATAAAGTACTCTTCAAGAAATCTAAATTTAATTTTAGTTTTTTCTTCTTTGGTAAAATTCAAAGTTTTTTTATCTGCAGCGATATTCAAATGATAATATAGCTCCAGGGCCCAGAAAAAAGTAAATGTGGCATGATAAATTCCCCTGATAGGTCTTAAGGCCTTTCTCCAAGGAGAAAAATATATTTTGTCATCATCTTCATTAATTAAATCTTGGTAATTTAAAAAGGTATTTAAAAAGTGATGCCCGTTTTCGTGAAGCAAGTCATCCATTAGATCTAGTTGGTCGCGATCAAACATGTTAATCGATGAGTAACCTGGAAGCGACTGCATTGAATAACTAACGATACCTTTTTCATCAACAGGAACGATTGTGTGAGTGAAACTTTTGAAAGTTATATATAAATGAGGTGCAGCTTTTTTAATATTAGCTAATGCTTTAGAAATATTTTTCTTAAATTCATCGACTCTTTTTTCTCCAGCTTCGCTGTTGGGCAAAACATAAAGACTTAATTCATCAACTGGAATTGGAGCCGGCGGCGACTCGATTGGAAAACTAATAGCTTTGTTAGCTATTTCGATTGAAAGTAATTTTTTTTCAGGTGATATAAAACGCAGTGGAAGAGATGGAAACGTGTCGGGAGTTTTTTTAAGTATAACTCTTTTATGAGCATCACTTATATAGAATTTCCTTTCAGAATCACCAAGCTCTGGAATTGTTTGGTACATCAATGCATCATCAAACTCTTGTTGATAAAGATTTAGATGTAAAACATAAAAAGAAATAATTTGATTTTCTAATAAGGCCAATAAGTTAGTAGAAGCTTCTATAACTGGAGAGCCATCATTTAAAAAATTTAAAAAACTTTCAGCCAATTCAGAGTCATTCCAGAAATTAAATAATTCGTTTTCAACTTCGGTAAGTTCATTAGTGTCCATGTCGTCTTCATGCAAAAGTTCTTCATGAAGTTGGATGATATAGACAATATTATCAACTAAATTTAACCAATAAAATTTTAAGGGAGAATAATTGTCAAAACATTCATCTTGAAGAATGTCAGATAATTGATCAAGGAATTCAGTGTCAACAACATCAGTTGAAAAGCCACGTTTAAAATCTTCACGCAAATCTTCAATAAAATCTCGGTAACTTTTTTCAACATTCTTTTTAAGTTTATTGTGGAAATCTTTAGAAAATAACTGCTCTTTCATGTGAAGATCCTTTAGAAGTATTAAATTTGATATTTAGTTTAAATGAATTTTGCTATAGCTAAAAATGGCTGGGAAGGTGGGGGTCGAACCCACGACCAATAGATTAACAGTCTACTGCGCTACCACTGCGCCACTTCCCAATGATCAATCGAAATAAGTCTTTAAGTTATAAAAATTAAAGGACTAAATGTCCAGTGCTTTTTTTAGAAATTCAAAAATAGCACCTTAACAGTATGAAATCTCGAAGTATTGAAAAAATATTAAGTAAGTTGATCTTTTTGCTCAAGTTAAAAGCGGCATTCACCGATAAGTTTTTAATATGGCAATCCAAAATTCTCTGATTATGAATCTCTTGCGAATAATAACTCCTGAAGAAATAGGAGAAATTGCTACTAAGCATAATGGTGGTAAGTTCTTATCACTCACTGAATTGGTAAGTGAAAGAGTAGAGCATAAAATATATCGAGATTTTTCAAGTGCTGATTCCATGGATGAAATTCATGATGCTCACAACCTGCCCACTCAAGCGGTTATATTGCCTTTCAAAAATCCCAGAGTAGATATGTTGGCAAAAGATGAACCTGCAATATCATTGAGTGATATGGCCTCAACAAGCCTGGAGAACAGGGAAGAAGAAGGTCAACGCTTAATTGATAAAGCTGAAGAAGTGATAGAGCATAAAGAAAATGAAAATATGTCATCTTTTATATTAATTGAAAAAGCTAGACTCAAACGCTCGCAGCAAATTCTAAAGCAAAAAGAAATAATAGATTTATACCAAAAAAATTCAAATGTTGATGTAGAGCAAATTAAAGGAAGTAACAATAATTTAGCACAGGCCCGTGAGGCAGGTGTTTTAATAAACAAAAAGCAGTATTAATGAAAAATTGGTTATATGTACCATTTTTAGTTTTAATGGCCATAACTTATACAAGAGTTACTGAAAATATTTCCGAAAATTCTGCTGACCCTATCATACCATTTTCTTCAGTCTCAAGGGGTCCAGCATCTTTTGAACTCAATGTTCAGGAAGAGTGTCTAGACCTGCCTTCGCGTTTTAACCCACATTTTATAACTGAAAAATGTAAATAATTATAAGTCTAAGCCTATGATCGTTTTTATATCATCAGCTTCGTCAGATAAAACTTCTAAACTCGCCATTTGATAAACACAAGCATCTATTGTTGTAAGTGCGGCCGGGCGATAGTTTCCAGAATTTTTAACTCCACCGAAAGGTAATTTTGCGGAAGCACCGACGGTCGAACGGTTAAAATTAACAAGGCCAGCGTCAATTTCTTCAACACATAATTTATAAATATTTTTATCTTTTGTGAAGACTGAAGAAGCGAGACCGTATTCAGTGGCATTGGCTATTTTTATTGCATCCTCAATATCATCGTAAGGTATAAAGGTAACATTTGGTCCAAAAATCTCACTGTGCAAAAACATACTATCATTATTCCAGTGTTCAGCAAGATGAATTGAAGGCGAAACGTATTGTCCTTTTTTAGATTTCTCAAGGTGTTTTCCACGCATAACTTCTTCAATACCTTCACGCTTGGCCATGCCCATAAATAATAAATATGAATCAACGGCCGACTGATCTATTAGTGGACCCATAAATGGCTCTCTAACATATTCAACAGGGTGATCAATAATGATTTTTTTTGCCATGTCATGAAATCGAGCAATGAACTGTTCATGAATGTTTTTTTGTATGGCAACAATTGAAGTAGAAGTACATCGCTGACCCGTTGTTAGAAAACAAGCTTTTAATAACTCTTGAAGAGCATGGTCAAGATTAGCATCACCATGAAGTATGGTTGTGTTTTTCCCACCTAATTCCAAAGAAACAAGTTTAGATAAATCATGATGAGTGATATCTAGAATTTTTTTTCCTACTTCTTTTGACCCTGTAAAGAAAACACCTTTGAGAGATTTTTCTTTTAACAGACGTCTGGCCACTTCGCCATCGCCCTGAATGAGGTTAATAACTCCTGCCGGAAATCCTGCTGCGTGAAAACACTCAATAAGAAGCTGGGCTGAATAACAAGTTTTTTCAGAAGGTTTAAAAACAATTGAATTCCCTGCAATTAGAGCACTTAAAATTTGTCCATTAGCTAAGTGACATGGAAAATTGAAAGGACCAATAATTAATGATGGGCCAATTGGTTTATAATAAATATGTCCATTGGTTTTGGGCATAATATTTTCAAAGTCTTTGTTTAATATTCTGGGAAGAGAATCTTCGATAGTAACATTAATTTTTGCAACAACAGAAGCTGCTTCAGTTTTTGCTTCCCATAGCGGCTTGCCTGTTTCATAAGCAATAGCTAAAGCAATTTCATCCTTTCTTTTGTTTACTTCTTCTTGATATTTTTTAAGTAAATTATTTCGTTCAACTTGCGAAGTTTTTTTCCAAATTTTGAATCCCATACTTGCGGATTCAACAACTCGATCAACATCGCGATAATCAACAGGGGCTTCCCACAAGAGTAAAGAATTATCGGCGGGACAATAACGTTTAATAATATTTTCAACAGCATGAGGCCCTGTTATAGAAGGTAAGTGAAAAGCGTTAAGAAAGTAGTTGCCCAGTATTTTAAATTTCATAAATCACCCACGGTATTTGTCTTATTTAAAGGTAAGTTGCAAATGTTTTAAAGTCTTCTTTAAGTCCTAATATTTTAGCTTCTTCAGGGTCAATAATAAAACGTGATTGAGTACCTTTGTTGAGATTTCCAGAAATAAATGCTGCCTTAAATCCGCCATCAGACGTTGGCAGGCTTGCAAGTATACTAGTTTTATCACTTTTAATAATTGAATCACGAATTAAAACTTCACACGAGAACATGTCCTTAATGGGTTTGATTTCTTTCATGTTGGCACGATAATGTGGACCACCATCAAAAGGATCAATCTCGTTTATATATTTAAAACCGATTGTTTCGAGCATTTTTTTAACAGGTATTGTTTCTTCGCCAACTTTTCCAACAGCATTTCTAGCTTCAATTGGAAGTAGCGTAAGATAAATTGTATCTGCTGGAAAAAGATTAAGAATAAATTCTTTATT
>JAURXW010000427.1 GCA_030654205.1 Bacteriovorax sp. | reverse complement strand
TGTTTTTCAAGTTGAAAACTATCTAGAAAATGCTATCGAATACGATGTAGATTTAGTGCGTGATCAATTTGGTAATTTCTGTTTTGCCATATGTGAGCATATTGAATTTGCTGGTGTTCACTCTGGTGACTCCGGGATGATTACCCCTCCGGTGGTATTAACTCAAAAAAACTATGACCAGATAAAAGCAATCTCCTTTCAAATTGCAAATAAACTCGAAATTGTAGGTCCCATAAATTTTCAGTACGCAATAAAAGAGGGCAAAGTTTATTGTATCGAAGCCAATCCCCGTGGCTCGCGCACACTTCCATTTTTAAGTAAGGCCTATCATATCTCTCTCCCTAAAATTGCAACTGATGCAATGTTGGGAGAAACAATTCAAAATCAAGAACAACCCCAAACCGGTTTTTTTAGTGTTAAGCAATCAACCTTTCCGTTTGATCGATTTGTCCAAGACAATATTTTACTTGGTCCAAAAATGCGCTCCACTGGAGAGACAATGGGAATTGACCGCGATAAAGAAAAGGCCATCTTAAAATCTTATCAAGGAAATTATCCAACTCTTGGAACAAAAGGAAAAATCTTAATCAGCTTGGCCGATAGTACTAAAGACATCATACTTCCTTATATTAAGTCACTTCATCAAATTGGATTTACTTTTGTTGCCACAAGAGGCACTTGTGAATATATCAAAAAGCAGGGAATTCCTTGTGAACTTGTTAAAAAAATTGATGAAGATGGAGTTAATATTTTAGAAGTATTAAAAGATGAATCAATGAAAATGGTTTTTAATACTCCTCAAAATCAAGGACAGTCACAAAAAGATGGTGAACATATTAGAAACTCGGCCATAGCCTACGCTATTCCTTGCTTTACGAGACCTGAAAATATTCGGGCCGTCGCTCTTGCCTTAATTGGTACCCACGACTCCTTAATATCTCCCCTGGCCCTTCAGGAGATGAAATAATGAGTAGACTCTCGCAAACAATCGTCGCCCTAGACCAAATGAGTTTGGAAGAAATCGATCTCTTTTTATCAAATCCAATTAATACTTTGCCAACGGTTAAAATTGGACTAGAACTTTTTGTAAAACATGGATCAGACTTAATTCTTAAAATTCATCGCCAGTATAATAAAAAAATATTTCTTGATTTAAAGCTTCACGACATTCCCATTACTGTAGAGCGCGCGATTTTTTCGTTAAAAGATCTGCCAATTGATTTTTTAACCGTTCATTTAAGTGGAGGGGAAGAAATGCTTAAGGCCTGTGTTTCTGAGGCCCGCAAAAGCATTCCCGCTTGTAAAATATTGGGGGTTAGTTTTCTAACTTCATTGGAAGCCCGAGATCTAAATGAACTATTTGCTATTATAAATTTAGATGAAGCTTTTTTAAGACTTTTCACTATTGCTGATCGTAGTGGTGTTGATGGAGTTATTTGCTCTGCGCATGAATTATCAATTGTGAAAAATGCTTTTCCAAAACTTTTGGCCATCACACCTGGAATTCGTTTTAGTGATGAAATCGCAGAGCAAAAAACGCAAGATCAAAAAAGAGTGGCCACGCCTCAAAGTGCTTTTAAATTGGGAGCAGATTATATTGTTATTGGTCGCTCCCTCACTAAAACTCTAGAGTTGAGACAAAGACTTAAAGAATTAGAAAATTATTTATAAACTTGCTGGTAGCGGTTGGTAATAATTTCAAATAAATCTTTATCCTTTGTATAAATCACTGCCTTCCCATAATTATAATTTTTTTCTGTTTCTACTATCGATTCTTGAGTATCTGGAGTCACTTTTTGTTCGATACTAGCTTGAACTACCGAAGGCTTAAGATTTATTTTTGTATTCACTCTTACAATTTTTTTAAAATCTTCCAACGAATTCTCCTTCCCATAACTGGCCAACAGGACTTCGGGGAAAATATTTTCGTTTTTCATTTTTTTTAAATGCTCTTCATTTTGGGCAATTACAGTATTTTTTTTAGTGAGAGATTGTTCTAATTGAGATGAATACTTTTCAAGATAATCGATCTCTACTTTTGTCTTAGCAACATCGATTTCCTCATAGCTTGTATTCCCTGTTGCAAGTCTGATGGCCGACTTTAGCGAGTAATTACTTGATAAAGTTTTTATCTGGGATTCTTGGATTTCTTTAGGTAGTGATTTAAAATATTTTTGATTATCCTCGGGTATTAAATTTAAATCTTGGGCCTTGCAATTGGCTAAAAAATCTTTTAAGCAAGGCGGTCTAGGAAAAACATATTGTGTTCCGATATCAGCAAAGGCCCGGGTAGGCATAAAAACTTCAAAAAACTGATTAAGCATTGGACTCCAAATAGTGACCTTCGTTTCAAATTCTTTAATGGTATTATCCAGCAATGCCAATCTATCTTTTGCATACTGCACTTGAGCTTCGGTATTTGAAATTGTTCTATAGGTAATATAAATATTATAGCCATAAACAACAAATCGCCCGGCGCCAGAGGACATAAAAGCATTCACTTGAACAATATTTGCTTTTATTAAAGTTCTTACTGCATATCGAACAGCTAATTCTTCAACGCCAACTTGTTTAATAATTTTCATCAGCCCTGAATCGTTTTTGTTATTTTTATCCAGACCATTTATTTCGGCAGCAATATCTTTTGAGTTTTTCCCTTGCTTCCACTTGCTAATCACTTCAGTAATTACATCAACCAGCATATCTTCGGCGTAGGCCGCAAGATTACTGGCCTTCGCAGTTTCGGCCGCAGAAAGTCCTGTTTGAGCATCTTTTTGATCTTTGACCAAAGTATCTTGGTCTGCACTGCGCCTGTAAGTGCTAATGGTATTAAATGGCTCAGATGATTCAATAAAACTTAATCCTTTTGCCAAATATTGAAATGGAATAAGATACCAAGGAATCTCTTGCTCTCCTGCAAATTTGGCCAATGAAGTTATTTTAGCGGCCACTGGTTTACCGTCTAAAATCGCCTGAACTCTAGCTTCATCAGCTACCTGCTGTGCTTGTTTGGCAGCTTTACAACTATTTTCTTCGGCCAGTGTAGAGCCTAGGCTGGCCATTTCGGCCGTACTTTCCATCATTGATAAAATCTTAGACGTAACTTGTAATCCTAGTGTCGTATATGTAAAAACGCGAATCATCTCAGCTTTTTTAAGGTCAACTTTGGCAGTATCTCTTAAGAGTTTTAGTGAATCTAATTGAATATTAGGAGCACTATTATCGAGTTCTAAAATTTTCTTTTCTTGATTTTTTAAATCTTGCTGATATTTATTAATCTCACTCAGCTTAGCTTCAAATTTCTTTTTTAATTTTCTAGTTTCAAAATAATCAAAAGCATGAGTAGTAATATCGCCTGTCAGTGCTGTTATTACACTCAGCTTATTTAATTGCTCAGACAAAGTGCAGGTAGGTTGGTTTATTTGTTTTCTATAATTTAAAAACTTAGAAGCATAAAATCCTGGCTCACCTAATCTTTTTAAAACTTGTCCAGTAAGTGGTGAATCGAGAGTTTTGGTATATAAAGTTTTTGTAGGAACCACTGTCTCTTGTCCATGAATAGGAAAAGAGATTATTAAACTTAAGGATAATATTAGTGCCAGCAAGGTATTATGCATCCTAATTTTTATCGGATATTAAGTTAGTATCATTTAGTAGAGACAATTAAGAACTCTACATTTGTTAGCACCAAGGCCTGCCCCACGATAATTGCCAGAGTTGGCCACAGTATCACACGCGCCACCAGCAGAAACTCCTGCTGTTAAAGAGCCACAATAACTTTGTGCCCCTGTATTTTTATAGGTTCCGGCCAGTGCCATTACAGGTGCAAAGTCTAACAACATTGTGGCAAAAAATGCGGTAGCCATTATGATTTTGAAAAAATTGTTAAATTTAATGCTGTCTTTTTTGCTCATGGCTAATTTTAAATTAATACTGTAAAAGTTCAAAGTTAAAAATTTGTACAAACTTTAGTCACTTTTATAAAACCTAACTAATTAACTTAATTACTCTATTTTAGGAAAGACCAAATGGCCCTTTTAAGACTCGATAATTTTAAGTTAATAAGAACTTTACCAAGGATGTTTTTAGTTGGCACTCCTCCAAAAACACGGCTATCGGCGGAATAGCAGCGATTATCACCCAAGACTAAAAATTCATTTGCTGCGGATTTTTGAATATTTGAAAAGCGACACTCGAATGCGTCTTTATCCCAGGATAATGTGTACTGAAGATCCTCAGGAACTAGAATTTTATTGCGATAAAGTTTAAAATTTTCAATGAAAATAGCAGAGTTTGGATTGGCAACAATTCTTTTAATCAGAATCATTTTTGTATTGGCCGTTTTAAAAATAACAATATTACCCAACTCAAAATTCTTCGACCACATATTAACTAAAACAAGATCTCCTTCGTGAATAGTCGGTGACATGGAATCACCTTCAACAAAACGAGCAGACAGGACATAAGTTCGAATGCCCAACCCAATCAGTATGGCAATCACAAAGTAGATAATTAAAAAGGTTGATTTTTTAAACATGTTCATAAAGTATAAAGTAATTATGAATTTTCGAAATCATTTTGTCTATCTACTAATATTTTTTCTTAAAACTGGTGTTTTCAATACGGCCTTCTCTCAAACTATTTCTGGCAATCCTGTTGGATGTCACAATACTCAAGGTGTATTAACAACAGAAAAAATGACAGGGAAAATTTTATTAAATAAAAACTTTCTGCCAACTGACTTGAATGGAATAAAAAAAATTCAAGACGAAGCTATTGAAGTTCAAATTAAACATTTGATGGGACTTTTAAAAAATTCGTCAACTTCAAATTTAAACGCAGCTCTTTCTGCTTATCGAGGCGAACTTAAAATCCTAGAGACTCAAAATTTAAAATATGGCAGCTCATTTATAATTGATTCATATCTACCAACGAGTAGAGGAAATCCCTCATCAAGCTATACACAAATGGCCTTGAATCGTGGTTTTGTTAAAGCAACAGATGATGCGTTGTTAATTCAATACCAAATTGAACTTTTAATCGCTGATTGCTCTCCTCTCAAATATAATTCATATGACAAAATTCTTCTGCCATATGACCCTTATTTGTCGCTATGGCTGGAAGATAAATCAAAACGAAAACCCAGAGAATTTGGCCCTGAAAAAATATCGGCAATTTCAGATTGTTCCTCGAATGAAATAGTGCTCTTTGGAAATGCAGATGTAAGTTGGTTTTTTTGGGATCCAAAATGCCAACTAGAATCTTCTAAAGTTTATAAACCTGATTTTAAATTAATCAAAAAAATTGTTTCATCCAATGTTTTAGATAAATCTTTTTTCAATAAAAATAAAAATAAAAATAAAAAAGCCTCATTTTCAGCAGTTTTTGGAATTGTAAACCAATCGGATTTTTTTCATGAAAATAAATTTGAGAAGATTAAAAGCTTCACATTTGAAACATTAAACGCGTGCAAAAACAAAAAAATAGTCTCGGAATGTCTTCCTCTGTGGGATGGTATTTTAGGGGCGCAGGAAAATAATAAATACTACGAGCCTGGAGCTTATAATTTTTTCTTATTTTTAAAATATATTAATACACTTGTAAAAATAGAAAGTATTGAACACCTCGATGAAAGTAAAAACCAAAACGAAATCATTTTAAAAATTAAGGGACAATTAATTGATTCTATTACTCCGGTAGATATTGCGGTTTATTTTGGAAAAACAACATTAGATTATGGCCCAAAGGTCTCAAGCAATTATCTTAGATTTTTACATAATGCCTTTAGTGATAATGATGTTATTTCCTATGTGGGACACGCCGGTTTAGGTCAAAATTTAAAGATGTCTGTCTTGAACAAATTATGGCAACAGGAAAAACTGGCGCCTATTTCTCGCCAAACTCCGTTATGGCTCGGAATCTATAACTGTGAAGCGTTTTCTTATTTCGGTTTCGATTTAAATACAATTTTTAAAAATAAATTTCTAAATGTATTTTTAACCGAAACTTCTGGCACTGAATCTGGTGCAAAGTTTCCACTTGCCCAACTTTCGCTTTTAAATATGTATCATTCTCATCAAGAAGTAAGAGTTAAAGATGTGATGGGCCGATATGTACAAAGTAGAGAGTTTCTAACAATGATGAATCTTAAAGATTCAAAATAACGAACTAAGCATCCCAGTACGCTTCTTCTAAACTTTCTTCTTTTGCAGGTAGCCCTTTTGCTAAACGCGGTGAATTTTGTTTCAAGACTTCAAAGCTGGCGCGATTTGAATATTTACTTACTTGATGAATAGAAGAATAAGTTAAATATGAAAACGAATGCTTTGGAGAATTTGGTGTTACTTGGCGATGATAAGAATTTGAAGCAATATCATGCAGAAGCGCTGATAGAGCAGCATCTCCTGCGCCATTTGTATTTTTAATCACACCAGGTCCTCCCATATAGGGATTGATATGGGTGTAGATTTTAATTGGATTTGTACAATCCACTTTTAACATCGCTCTGGAATATTCAAACTTATTATATTCAGCTATTGATTTTGTATGGATGAAATCTTTTGTTTCTCGTTTAGCAGCTTGATCAACGTGTGCTGCCAAATAAAGTCCACGCGGTCCAACGGTCAAAAGTACCATGTCACAAAGGTCTAGTATTTTCTCGCAAGACAAAAGTGGATCAGTCTCTCCTACTAGGGCCAATGCTTCATCTTCATTCATAGCACATAAAGAAACATAGGACTTGATAAAATCTTGAAAGAATTCTCGGCGTGCGGATATAAGTGAGCTAGTGCCAAGCGAGAGAACAACTGGAACATTATATTTTTTTGCCAGCTTACAGGCCGCTAGATTGGCTTCAAACATTGAAGAAGATTCATCGCGAAGTGAATAGGCCGATACCAATAAAGCGGCAGCACCTTTAATTAAATCTTCTGGAATATAATCAGCAGAGAGTTCATTCATTATACCTTTCCCAATAGCAAATGATCTTTCTCGATCAGGGGTTAAAAGGCAAAGTGCACGTCCCATAGGCCCATCAACAGGTTTTAAATATGAAAAATCTACAAAAGAGTTAGTGGTACAAATATACTTAAAGGCATAATCGCCAACAGAAATATTTTTTGATATCGCGCCAAGTGCAACAGAGCGTGAATCAGACAATACACTATAATTATGAAGAGTATTTCCAATGGCCCCGCCAGCGTATTCGCCAATTATGGAATTAGTTGATTTTAATTCTCGATAAATTTCTTCAACTACTTTATCTGACAAAACGGCCGACTCGCCCTTAGTTATTCCAAATTTTGCTAAAAAATCAAAATCAACATTGGCCTCAATATCTACAATTAACTGATCGATGCCTACCAGGTAAACTGAGCCTTGCTCAGAAAAATCCAAATTAAATGGGATTCTTCCTGATTCGTTGACTGGAAAGTAATGTTTTGTTTTTCTTTTGCCTGGAAATTTCAAGGAATGCCCCTTATAATTTATGATAATGCTAACAAAATTGAATGCTCTCATTCTAGGCTGTATTTTTATATTCGTCACTCACCAAAAGGTGAATGCTCAAACTGATTCTAATGGGTCAGAGCAACAATCAGGAACACATATTGCACGAGTTATTGTTTCAAAAGCAATTGTCTATTCTGATGAAAATCTGAACAGTCCTTTAGGCTATATTTCAAACGACAAGCTGATATCAGTAGGAAACCCAAGAAAAAAAAATCCAGATATTGTTCCCTTAATTGTTTATGGCCGTTTGGCGTTTATTGAATCAAAAAATATCCATTTTGAACAAAATTCAATGGAAGTAAATAATTCTAAACGCGGGGCCCCGCGTGAACATAATATCGATTTAATTTTAGCTAAACCTGAAGAAAAATTGGCAGAGAATAATTCGGCATTCTTTTTTCTTCATACATTTTCTTCTGGTAGTGAAGTTCAAAACTTAGTTCAATCAGTTGATGGTGTTACAGATAACAGCTTTACTGGATTTGGAATGTCACTTATTCATCGCCAATCAGCGACCCATTATTTTTGGGGAATCGGGCTTGAATACGACAAACTTTCAACAAGTAATCTTGATTTTTCTTTATTTATACTTAATCCGACATTTGGTTATAATATTTTTAAAAGTTCCTTATTTCTGGTCGATCTCACTTTTTCACTAGATGCGGCCTTGAGTGCAAGTTTAACTATTAAAAATAATCCAGTAAATGAACCACAGGCTTTTTTATGGGGCCCCCAATTAGGAGCTCGAGTACTTTTATTTCCCTATCTTAAATACCATCTAACGGGATCTCTTGGTTACCGCCAATATAATGTCTTAAAGCTAGAGTCTCTTCAAGATATTAACGGGGCATCAATTGATGGGATAACGACAATAAATGGCTTTAATTTAAGCATTGGCTTTGCGATGGAAATTTAATTTTTTTATTCTTCAATTAACATTTTTTCTGAATCATCAGAATTTGTTTTTGTCTCTTTAGCTTTTTGTAAGTAATACTTAATTTTATCATCTGGCGATGAAAAGCTTCCTTCAAAATTTGGATTATTTCTTCTTTCTTCCTTTCTGACTTCCGCTTCTAATTCCTCTTTTATTTTTCGTTTTAATTTCTCTTCAGCAGACTCCAATAAAACTTCATTTTCACCCGAAAGACTTGATCCAAATTTTTTATAGGCATATTCATAAAATGGTTTCAAAAACTTTAAGTTTGACTTACCTCTTTCTAAAAATAAAATAATAACTCTTACATAATCACGCTTACTCAGGTCATGCGACCAAGCGGCATATAAATATGTCATACCTTGCTGGTCAACTCGATTACCATAAGAAATGCTTTTATATTGAGCATAAATAGGAATGGCCGAATCCGAAGTACTATTCTTATAAATAGTTTCCTTTAAAATACGCTCTCTAAAATGCTCAGAAGCAATATTATCAATCTTTGTTCTGATAGTTATTGAATAAACAATTCCTTTTTCAATTAAATATAAACGTTCTTTTAAATATTTAGGATCATCTGATGGCAATTGAATTAAACCGTGATTTGTTTCCTTATCAAAAGCAATTCGTTGAGTGTCTTCGGGAAATAAATGCAATCTGTTATAAAGAATAAAAAGATTATAAACCAACTCGCTGTAGCTTACTTTTCGAAGAATATATAATGATTCAAAAAAACTCTTACCATCGTTTGAAGGCAAAGAAATTTTTTTAGAAAAAAGATCACTCCAAAGCTCTGCCTCTAATTTTCTTGCTATATAATTTTTAAAAATTGGAAGTAAAAATAATTTTTGATCACCATAACTGGTTTCAAGCTTGAAGCTCTTTTCCAACATAAATGAAAATAATTCAGTATTTTTACCATCTAAAAACGTTCCCCCCAAGCGAGGAACTCCGTTGTCAATTTTGATTGTGGGTATTAATGAAAAAATGGGATGATTCAAAGGCATAGGTAGAATAAAACTTGAAAAATGAAAATTTGAATAGAGCCCCCCATCTTCTCTGGCACTCCCCAAATCTTTTCTAAAGACAAATTCCTTACCATCATAAAAAATAGCCTCACTTGGTCGCATGACTAAAAAGCGAGTCGAAACTCCTTCTGTTAATGTGAGAGTATAAATATGATATGGAGCAATCACAAATAAGGCGAATCCCATGCCTATCAACAAGAGTGAAACAGTCAGGAATAACATTTTTTTAATCATATCCCTTATTATCGGGCGTTGGCCTACATTATTTAATCTCCATTAATAAATATTTGCCTCAACTATTTTTTTTCGATAACCGAAAGGTATAATGAAATATCAGGATGAAGATATCCAAAAGGCGTTATTATTATGAAAAATTTATTTCCTTTAATGCTACTAACTCTTATTTTTACTGCTGCTTGTGACTCTCCAAGAACACAAAGGGCCTTAAGTTATAATTCAAGCAATGGTTTAACAAATAGTGGCAACGTTGCGACAGTCAATTTAGGCAATAATAATTCTTCAACTATCCCGGTAACTACCAACGGGACTTCATCCGTAATACCAACAGATGCTAGTCAATGTAAATTCGCCAGCGACGGCGTAACAGGATTTGAATCTACCAGCACTCATCTTGGAGACTATACACTTTGCCAAAGTTCAACTGATAAAGGTGTCGTTTATTTTCAATTAAAGACCCCGCCCACCAACACCAACGGTGACATTAGCATTTGTTTAATTCCAACAACAAGCAGTGGAGCGAATTCCATTTATGTAGGGAACCCAATGTGCGGTTATTTTAAAGATCCAAAAACTATTCGCAAAATTAATTTTATAAAATATGCCCAGTACTCAAATTCAACAATTACTGGAGTGATGGTATTTAAAGATTTAACTTGGCCCTACTCAATATATTACAAATATAATGCCGGTTATGGTTATTACGCCGTTTATAACAATTACATCAATACACTCGATGCCTACAAATTATGTATGAGTATGATATCTGATATTAACAATTCTTCGAATTGTAGTTATTTTAAAGCGGTTGGCCAATATGTATATAAAGAATTTTAAAATTATTTAATTATTGATATGACCAGCAATTTTTTTTCCGATCCTAAAGCCAGAATATAAATCTAAGTCATTTGTAGGAAAGGCCAGAATTGGAAAAACATTTACCTCATTAGACTCATCATTTTCTTTTCGTTTTAAGCACGAAATAATATAAAAATAATTTTCGTTATCTTTAATATAAGATTTTATATAAATAAATAATAAATCTCCTTCATAATCTTTATTTTCAAAAACTTCATCAGGATTTTCTATTGTTTCTGAAAAACAAGCCTCATAGAGTGAAAAATCTTCAAATGATATATCATCTTCTTTTCTTTTTTCTAGCAATTCGGCAAGCAATACAGATTTCTTATTTTCCAAAAGTTGCATAAAAATAAAATCTTCTTCGCTAAATTCTTTTTCTAATTCATTTAACTCTGAAGAGTCCCCTGATAAGTCATTTAAATTTATTTTTTCACCGACACGAATCTCGGCTAAGAATTGACGAGATCTAGTTAGTGTACTCAAAAATACAAATGAAGCCTCAGCATTATAAACTTTGCAAATAACAATTCCGCTGTAATCGGGAAAGTGTTTAATATAAGTAAAGATATCTTCATCTAATTCGTTGCAGTTTTTCCAAATTTCACTTGGTGAAGATAAAACCTCATCGACCAGCTCTTTGTCAGACATATGCTGAATAATCTGCTCATTTTCTAGCTCTTTTGAAATTCCCAACCTATTTCTCAATTCAAATTCCAATGTTTCAAAATGGCGAATGAGAGGAATATAAAAATCTTCAATACAAGATTCTGAACAAAATCCTTTACTGCTTTCTTCTTCGACAAATAATAATTTATCCAAAGAAGCTAAAATCGTTTTACACTCTGTGCAATAATATAATGGGGTATTAAATTTCATTTATTTTTATCATTTCTAAAAATTAAGATTTATACCAGCAAATAGTGAATTAGAGTAGGCCCCATGTAAATCAAATATTTTTGCACTGGCCAGATCTTGATCTGATTTTGGCTTATTTGTTCTAAACCTAGCTCCCAATTCTAACGTTAACGACGGCGCAATTGTTAAATTAAGCTTTGGAGATAGAGTTGAAAAACTTACACTTTTTAATAAATAATTGCTCTTACCTGTTTCACTTGATTGATTGATTTTAAAATTTTCTACTTCAAGTTCAAATTGAATATCATTAGAGACCATCCAGCCCCCACTCAAGGCAATTCTGTTAATATTGCCAATACTCATATCACTGGATTTTTTAGTAGGACCAGTTAGAGTAATATCATAACCGATTCCAAGTCCAAAAGTACCAAAGCGCTTAGTAGTCTCAACTCCAAAAACTTTGTCTGTTCTGCCACTTGCTAAATTCGAAGTACCTGGCAACTTAACTCCTCCATATATATCTAAGCGGGCTTCATCGCTTGGATTTCCAAAACGAAGCCAGTTAAAACCGATAATGGCCTTAGGATTACCACCTGATGATCCGGTATGTGACTTCGCACTCCAATAAGACATATCTAGATAGACATTAAATGGAGTTTGCAAATGGGTATTGAGATTAATCACACTAATTTTCTCTGAATTAATATTTAAAGTTTCGTAATTTGTATTAAATGAAAAATCTGAT
>JAURXW010000425.1 GCA_030654205.1 Bacteriovorax sp. | reverse complement strand
CCAGTTGTTGTTACTCCTCCAGTTGTTGTTACTCCTCCAGTTGTTGTTACTCCTCCAGTTGTTGTTACTCCTCCAGTTGTTGTTACTCCTCCAGTTGTTGTTACTCCTCCGGTCGTTGTTACTCCTCCAGTTGTTGTTACTCCTCCGGTCGTTGTTATTCCTCCAGTTATTGTTACGGCCCTAATTTTATCAGATCGAAAAGAAGTATTTACACAAGACTCATTCAAAGATGGTGATGTAGATATTTTATGGATGATTGATAACTCTGGATCAATGGCCAATAAGCAAAAAAGATTAAGTGATAGTTTGGGAATTTTTATCGATAAATTTTTAGATAAAAATATCAACTTTAAAATGGCCATCACTACTACAGATGGAACTGCAACTTACAACGGAAAAATGGTTGGGGATGCTAGTAAACTAACATCAACATACTTAAAAGAAGTTGGTAAAACTAAGTTCATGGCATATTTTCAGTCAATCGTAAAAGTAGGAACTGGCGGATCTGGTTATGAGAAAGGACTTAAAACTTCTTCAACCTTCTTTGATCGTTATGCTTCAGGTTTTTTAAGAGCTGATGCAAACTTGGCGATAGTTGAAATAAGCGATGAAGAAGACCAGTCAGAAAATGCCGTAACAGCTTATCTTGAGAAATTTTATGCTCTAAAATCAAGTAAAGGTATGGTTAAAGTATACAGCGTTGTTACAAAAATCTTGCCAGATAACCATAACTTACCAGACACACTTGGAACACGTTACATACTTGCGTCTTCTACTACAGGCGGTATTTCAAGTGATATTAAAAACGATTTCTCAGCAACTCTATTAGATATCGGAACAAGTATCGTTACTCTAGTAGACAGTTTTGCCTTAGCAGAAGCTCCATATAATAACGTTGTAAAAGTCCTAGTCAATAACAACGAAGTGAAGACTGGATGGACATACAATGCAGCTTCTCACTCGGTTAAATTTACGGCAGGATCAGTACCAGACCAAGGTGCACGTATTGAAATTGATTACCAAGTAAAAGTTAATGTTTTAGGAGCTATTTAATGAAGGGTTTGAATTTAAAAAATCTCGCACTACATACAATGATTTTATCTACCATGACCTTGGGGACTCCCAAGGTTATGGCAGCTGAAAAAGATCTTTATGATTTTTTATGGCTTGATCCAGATAAAAAAGTTTACGTTCTTCAGAATAAAGTTCACAAAAAAGAGCACACTGTCTACGCCAATCTTGGCGTAGGCTTGGGCCTTTCTTCAACTTTTCAAGACACGTCGCTTTTTCATGGAAATATTGGTTATAATATAAGTGAAGAGTGGGCGTTAGAAGCTCTGTATACAAGCTATAGCAATAAGGACAATGAAGCCCTTGAAAACTTAAAAAGATTAAACGGTTCAATACCTTTTATAAGAAAAACAAAAAGTAATTATGGACTAATCGCCAGATGGTCTCCATTTTATGGAAAAATAAATACTTTTAATAAAATTTTTTACTTTGATTGGTCATTCGGATTAGGACTTGGAAAACTTAATACCGAAAGTAATGCAGCAACTGTCGCATATCCGGCCCTTGCCAACACTTATGCCAATGAATCATATACCTCTATCATCGGAAAAACCGAGCTAACACTTCATGCAACAAAGAATATTCATTTTGGCCTAGGTCTAATTATGAACAACTATAAAGCTCCAGGTCCAACTATAAATGGTGTCCCTACAAATAATAAGTTCCGAAATAATCTAGACTCCATGTTTAGTGTTGGTTTCTCATTTTAATTTTTTAATTTAGTTTGCGAGTCCAGGGGTTTTTGATGAAGTATCTAGCAACAACATTTTTATTAGCTTCCCTTGTCATGGGCAACTATGCCAATGCAACAGCAAAGGCAGCTTTTGATATATTTCAAAACGATAAGAGCAAAGAAAAAAATAAAAAAATTGCTCATGAATTAATTGATGGAGGGTTTTATTTTAGTGCGATTCCCTATATCAATACTTATCTAGATGAAAGTAATCAAATTGATGCTCAACTTGAAAACGACATCGAAACACTTGTTATTAAAACAGGAACAATGGCCGTTTTGAATCTTGAAGAGAAAAAACTAGAAAAATATTCAATCCCCTCAATCTCATTAATTCTGGGAACACGACTTTTCAATAAAGAGCAATATGAAAAAGCTTACGAAATTTTATCTCGCATACCAGAGACTCATAAATTTTCAATTGAAGCCAACTTAATGAAAGGAACGATTCGAAATCTTCAAAGAAAGCATATTGAGGCCCTCAATCTCTATTCACTATGTACTCAAAAAGCGGCTGCCCAAGAAAATGCGGCCAACGGAGAAAAATTAAAACGCTACTACACATATTTGCGTGAAAACTGCATTATTAGAACTGCAAGAGTAAAAATAGAAGATAAAAAATTTGATGAAGCGCTTGAGCTTTACGAGCAAATTGATAAGCGTTCATATAAATGGCCATATATCTTAATGGATAAAGCATGGGCCAATTATTATTTAAAAGATTACAACCGAGCTATCGGCTTAACTGTTACTTATAAGTCCCCTCTGCTTGAAAGTTATTTTTTTCCAGAAGCAGAAGTCCTTACTGCCCTATCTTATTACAATTTATGTCTTTGGGATGACTCACTCAAAGTAGTTGATCATTTTTATGAATATTATCAACCAAAAGCAGATGCCCTAAAAGATATCTTGGCCAAAAATAAAAAATCAGATACCTACTTTTTAGATTTGTATTATGCAGATTCAAAAACAAGAGAAAACCTTAATCCGTTTATTAGAAATCTAATTACTCAGACAAGAAAGCAAGTAAAATTCAGTTTAGACTTAGCTAGCTTAAAAGCCGCCAAAGATGAATTGGCTTTAATTAAAAAATTAAAAAATAAAAATGATTTCACTAACGGATTGGAAGCAAACCTGGATTCAACAATTGCCTTTATAAGTGCAAAAATAAATTATTATATTAAAAAAGAAATATTTAGCTTTATTAACGAAATTCACAAACACAGCTACTCAATGTTCAACCTAAAACTAGAACTTCTTTCAAAGAAAAGAGATGAAATCTACAACACCAAGCTAGATACAAAAGTTGATCGTGATCGTGGATCTGAAAATAACGTTAACAGAAAAGTAACACAATACTTTTTTGACTTTAACGGATCATTTTGGGCAGACGAGTTAGGTGATTATTCATTTGGGTTAAAATCTCAATGTACTGGTGCAAATAAGGAACAAAACTAATATGAAAACTTTTTTAATAACAACTTTAATTTTTATGAGTTTTGGAATTTCAGCACAAGACAATGCTCCTGAAAAAAAGAATACCGTATATAAGTACAAAGAATATGAAGTCATTGACTTAGGAAGTATGGAAATCAAAGGACAAATTATTGCTCCCGGAGATCTAACGGTAAACGAACGAGAAAGGAAGGTTTTTAAACGATCCCTTCTTGAAAAAGAAAACTTTGACTTTGAAAACAAGCGCGAAATAGAAAATCTACGATAGGACCTACTCATATGATAAAAACCATACTCCTCACATTCTCGATACTCCATTCATCAATTAGTTTTTCTGAAGTGCCCAAAGACCTAACGGCAGAAGCAGCTCAAAAATGGACGAAGATTATGAATCTCATAAACAAAGAGATTCAAACAATCAAAGGAAATAAATACTCAGGACCAGAATTAAAGCATCGATTATTCGAGTTATACTCAGAAAAAATAAAACTTATCAAAGAAAAAGAAACATTAACTCTATTAAA
>JAURXW010000417.1 GCA_030654205.1 Bacteriovorax sp. | reverse complement strand
GAAATTTGAAACATCATCTGTCGTTGAAACTCATTTTAAAACAAAGAAGATCTCTGCTAGATCCGGATCAAAAATGAATACACATTAAAGTAAATGATTCCAGCATACATATCGGGACACTATGTTTCGCAAGGGTATGTTGGAAATTTTTTAATTCGATTTATAGATCATATCTACAGCTACATTTATGAACTCACTAGATAAAGAGGTTGATATGAAATATGCAAGTTTAACGTTTTCTATTTTTTTAATTAATTCGATGGCGTTTGCTGGTGAAGCTAGACAAATTAAGTATGAAGTATATGAACAAAACTGTAGCGAATCTATATGTAAAAAATAATAAATTTACAGATATTTATGGAACATTTTTCCTTGATACTCACTTTACATTTCTATTTATCGTATTTATTTCTGAGGCTTAGAGCTAATTACTTCATGGCCCAAATTAACTAAGTATATTTTAGTAAATATACTTAAAATCAAACCGATTAAATATTTTTTAACTTAATAGGAAAATGCATGTTGAAAATTGCTTTGTTAATTATTGGTATCCTTGGGGTTAATGATCTCTTTGCAGTAACAGATTGCACATATTATGACAATGTTCGCAAAACAGTTGAAAAAGACTGTGGCCTCTATCGCAATTCCAATTGTGAAAATCATGCAGATCCCAATTACAATTACAGTTATGATTGGAAAAATAACAAAGGAGTCGTCTGGTCTAACTTTATAGGATCGACTTTCATCAGATCAGACTATTTATATCCACGCTGTATCGCTCTAAGTTGTATTGGTATACGCCTTCCTTATTTTGATCGCACCTATTTTTCCGATGTAAGAATACCAGTAGAATGTGCCAAAGAAGATATAACCTTTGAACCAAAAAATCCTATCAACAACAATCACCCAGATACGGGCTGTGGTTCAATTATAGAAACTTCAAATAAAGTTCTCGGTGAAACAATTCCACTTACAGGTCTTCCTTTCTATTTAACATATTATTCTAGCCGAGTCGTTGGTCGGATTATTGATTATCGAATTCGTTTTTCCATGTACCGCTATTATGATGAAGCAGATAACACTAGCAGCGCATCGACCATTCTCAGAGATGAATATGGCGATATTATAAAAAGAAGTGATTATGGAAATTACTCTGATAGTAATTTTTCTGAATCTTGGAACGGTATTGATAGTGATGGAGAAGAAACATGGGGTGCAATTAAGCGATTGGTTACTATTCACTCAGTAAAAGGCGGTAATACGAATGACACAAATTACGATCTATTCGTCGGAAACTTAAAGGCTAAAAAATTGGGTATTGGCGGATGGGCTCCATCAATTTGGCATTTTTATGATAATTCTGCGGGGAAAATTTATTACGGTGACGGCTCTAGTAGAGATGTTCAAGCTGTCTTGGAAGGAGTTTATAATCGTGTTGCTAGCGAAAGTGGAAATGAAGTTTATTATTTTGATTCAATTGGAAGAATCGTTTTTACTAAAACAGGTCTTACGGGTTCACTGCTTTATACATTTAGTTATGATCCATCTTCCCAGCAATTAATTAATATTAAAGATGCATTTAATAAAACGACTAATTTTTCTTACGATTCTAATCAGAATTTAACTCAGATCACTTCATCTGAAAATGTTCAAACTAATTTTACAGTTGATGCCTTTGGATATTTGGCAACTGTGACCAATCCAAAAAATGAAACATATAGTATGACCTATAAAGATGGCGGTGGATTACTTACAAATTTTGTAAAGCCAACAGGAGTGCAGGCAACATTTGTCTACGACCAACAAGGGAATTTATCACAAGACAGTAATTCTGGTGGCCTGAAAAGCACACTTGTTAAAAGTTCTACTGGCATGGTTCGCATGTCAGCTCTGGGACGTACTACAAAAAATGAATATGATGATGCTAGTAAAAAGGAAACTATCACAAGTCCTTCAGGACTTGTTACAACTTCTACGTATAATTCGACGTCGGATTTTATTAGTAACGTTAATAAAGACATAACTGCTCAATACGGATCTGATTTACGTTTTGGAAATCAAGTGAAGTTTTATAATAAAATTTCTACTAGAGATTTTGGAAACACTCTTACAACACTTCAGCAAACGGCCGATTTAAGTGATTCGAGTAATCCATTTTCACTTAACTCGCTCACAAAAATAGCGACTTCTGGTCTTAGTAAGATCACATCGAGTTATGATGCCCTTACGAGAACAACAACGACCTCAACAAAACTGGGCCGTACAGTTGCCAGTCAAATTGACTCTCGTGAACGTCCAATCTTAGAACAAGTAGGAACCAATACTCCAAAGACCTATCAATACCAAAATGAATTACTTACAAGCATTATAGAAGGCGATAGAACAACCTTATTGAGCTATACTCCTGACACCAAACTGCTTTCAAGTATTAAAAATCCAATAGGCCAAGAAGAATTTTTTACATATGATGATGCTCAGAGATTAACGTCAAAAACTTTACCCGATGGACGAGTGGTTAATTATCTTTATGATTCCAATAATAATTTAGTAAGTATTACTCCTTCCGGCCGTTCAGCACACCTTTTAAATTATGGAACTTCGGAGCAATTAAGCTCTTACGTTCCCCCGGCCCTTGCTGGTGTTGCTAATGTCAACACGACTTACTTATACAGCAAAGACAAAGAGCTTTTAAAAGTTACTCGCCCCGATGGGCAGGCAATTAATTTTAATTACAATTCAGTAACAGGTGCTCTTGATAGTTTGACAGGTGCATTTGGAACAATTACTAGAGAATATCAGTATGAGCAATTAAAAAAAGTCACGAATCAAAATATGAAGACCGCGACTTTTGGTTACACGGGAACTATGCCAACCTTGCTTCAAACAGAAGATTATAAATTTACGAGAACTGCGAGCACTGTGACTCTTGGATTAATCGGAAGCGAAACTGTCTTGGCCGGAACAAATTCCAGAACTATTAATTATACATATGATGAC
Source organism: Bacteriovorax sp. (assembly GCA_030654205.1). Taxonomy (GTDB): domain Bacteria; phylum Bdellovibrionota; class Bacteriovoracia; order Bacteriovoracales; family Bacteriovoracaceae; genus Bacteriovorax. The sequence continues at coordinate 643 of JAURXW010000417.1, read as the reverse complement.
GACAAGTTAATTGCAAAAACGGGAGATTTAAATCTCGTGCACAATTCACCAAACGGCGCACTCGTTAAAACAACTCTGGATAATATTACCGAAACTTATTCTTATGATTCTTTCGGTGACGTGAGTGGTTTTACTTCTACTGTTAAAATTGCCGGCGTTGATAAGGCACTTTATAGCTATACTCTCACCCGAGATAAATTAGGTCGTATAATTAATAAAGTTGAAAATAATAACGGATCAGCTGTTAGCGCACTCTATGCGTACGACTCCGCCGGAAGATTAATCAATGCCTCAGGAAGCAATCGCCCGAGTGTTGACTACACTTACGATAGTAATTCAAATCGACTAACAGGATTTAATTTTAATTCTGTTATTCAAGGAGCTTCAACTGGCATCACTCCGATGAATGGAATTCCCGGTGGGACGATTGCTGACCCCAATACTCCAATCGCTCCGATTATACCTGATCCTACCAATCCAACTGATGTCGCAGTCTATGATAGTCAAGACCGCTTAGTTAGATAGTAAGTCGTCTACGTGGCACGCACTAATCGGCAATATCTGCATATTCGGCCGGAGTAAAGGCAGCTTTTCCTTGATGGATGGCCTCAACTAATTTTTTAAAATAAATTCTCGGATTAAC
>JAURXW010000413.1 GCA_030654205.1 Bacteriovorax sp. | reverse complement strand
ATAGGTGATTTTGTCGATCAACATTAAGAGGGTGGTGGATAAAAGCAAGGCCGGGATCAGGCACAACGCTATTCTGACAATAGCCCGACCGGTTTTGGCATTTAAGACGTAGTAAAGGATAATTAATGGAAGTGAAACGAGCAGCGCTGAAATGGAAAGGATGGATGTGCCATTAAGTAATACTGAAAGTTTAACCAAAAAGGAGCTGGAGCTTATAAAAGAGGATGATTTGGTAATAATGAAAAGCCATTCCATTAAGATGTAGAGCAGTGAGGCAAAAGGGATAAGCAAAGAGACGTTCAAGGGAGTGAAACGGGCATGCTTGATCAGATGGAGCAATGATTTCATAGGGGCTCTTTGAGTTGAGGTGGTGATGCAAAATCAAAACTCTATTTTACTCTTTAAAGCAAAAATCCACTCTTACTATTTGGCACGTTTTGCTACATTACCCCGAGCCTGAAGAATTATCGAAAAAACAATTTATAGAACTGAGATTTTGTGGAATATGTTGTTTTTTAATGTCTTTACTGTAACACAATTTCATGCTTGGGATTTGTAAATTGTTTTTTATAATATTTTTATAAAAAAATGAATTTAAAAATCATTTGATTATTTGTTTGATATCATTTTAATTAATTACTCAGGTTTCCAATCAGGCCTGCGTACCATATTTGATTTTCGAAAATAATCGAAATCATCTACTAATTCTTTTAGATCAGTATTTTCATTAAGTATGTGTAGATACGTTTTCCTAAATAACTCAATATTTAGAGCATATTTATCACTCTTATCATTATCAAGAAATTGTAAGCATTCATTCTTTTGAGAATCTGTAAAAGTGCTATTAATTTGTAACTTGACTACACTTTCTCTTAACCTTGAAAAAAGATCATTTAAAATGTGTTTGTTGAAAATTGAAATAGCTTTGTCAATTTCAGGATTTGTAATATTGTGCTTATGCATAAACTTAATCATTTCATCTCTAGATTTTGTTGTATCTGTATGATTTGGGTGCCCCCAACGATTAAGCCAGGCCATATTAGTAACTGTAGTAACAAAGAGAATATTTACTAATTCTTCTAACGTATCAATATTTATTTCGGCTTCTTTAACCCTCTCAGAAAGTTCGACTGAAAAACCAGCACCTGAAAAACTTTTTAGTTTATCAAGATTTCCAAACGCCATAATTATCGCACCTGCTGCTAAACCTAAACCCATTTCAGCTGGTTTTGAAGTAATACCAAAATATACAACTGAAGTGACTAAAACTATAATCCCTATAACAAAGATTACTTTACTAAATACATCATTTTTCGCTTTACTCTTCTTGTCCATAATCGCCTCTCAACTTATTTGTAAAAGATTTCAGAAATTAGTTTATATAGATTTATTCCAGCTGTAATGATTACGGTCAAAAATGGATACCAATTCCTTTTAAACCATCCCTTTAGAGTGCTATTTTCATGTTCTTTTGTTAGAGTTTTTAAATATTCTTCTCCATCAATAGATAAATTATTTAAGAAGTAACTATATTCACCACCAATAGTTGTCATATCATTGCCAATTAAGTATTCTTTCTTGAAGAGCTGTGTAATGGTTTTACAGATTTCTACTTCTGAGAATCCCTTTATCAATATTTCATTAGAATCAATAGTCGCTCTTCCTCTTAATTTGTTTTTTATTTCTTGCAACACTTGAAGTTAATATCCTTCATAAATATTCCCTCTTTTCATTAATTAAAATAACCATTTTATTAAACCAACAATGATTAACAAACCCCAATCAGAATAGCAAAAATTAGGTAAAGTGATTCTATGTTCTTTTTGCGAAATTTGAAATATGACATTTTACCCCAATGAAAAACCCCAATTAATATACAATAATTATATACACAATTTTGTGGAGGGTTATATGGATTGGAATACATTTTGGATTGGATTTTTGCCAAATTTTGTCGCATCAATTTTGACAGGCATAATATTTTCAATTGTTATTGCGGTATGGATTGGAAATTTACTTAATGACAAAGAAAGGAAAAAAACTAAGTTAGATGAAACATTACAGTATTTAGATAACGCTGATAAGTATTACAGTGTATTAAAATCTGAAATTGAGACAACCAATAGGACTATTTTGGAAAGACTTCCTGAAATCGAACTTGATTATTTTCTTCAAGGAGGATTTTTTGTTTTTGACAATCCATTCTGGGAAATTATGGTAAATAGTGGCGAACTACCTAAATATCTACAAACAAGAATAGTTCAAAAAACATCCAAATATTTCCTATTATTGAATGTTGCTACTAGACTTGAAGAAAGAATTAATCAATTGAATGTTAATGCCAGAAATAACCCAGTTTTACCAGTAATAATTAATGATAAATTATTACCAACCATTGAACTTCTAAAGTCTAATCTATCCAGAATGTACGGTTTGGGTGAAGAAGTACTTGATGAAATGCAAAGAGAGATGGCAAACGTTCAAAAGCTAATTAGTGAAAAAAAGAGTGAGCTTGGAAAAATAACATAATTGAATAATCTAGTTCATAGCTTGAGTAATTAACCAAAATAATCAAACGGGGCGGGGTGTTGATCTGCGCGTAGATATTCAACGCCATGGATTTCAAATACGCCGATACAAATTCGATGATAGGCACCATCCTGAGTGAAAACGGTATTGCCAGTTTTTATGAGCGTCAGAATTTCTTCCCTGGAGAATGGCTTTGGAGGAAGAAAAGAATTATGAAAAACGTTGGTCTTGTATCCCGTCAGGGAGTCCACAGTTTTTTTGTTCTCGCTGAAGTTGAAACCATTAATATAGTAGTAAGCCATAAGTGTGTATCCTCATGGTTTATTATAGTACAAACGTTCTAATTAATCTATATGGATTTTTTCTATTAGAAATTAAAGTGGCATTATTAATAATTCAATAGATGTTTTTGCTATTAGGATCTTCAAAATAAGGTTTATTTATTCGTTCTTATTGTTAAGTTTCTTATTTCGTAAACGATCAAACCTTGGTGGGGATTCCCGATGAATCTGGGACTTTGTGCTTCGTCGCTAAGAACGCTCCTCGCAACAACATGAGATAAATAATAAAAAAAACACCCCAAAGTGGAGTGCTTTCTTGAAAAAAAATTACTAGGGGGGTTGCCGCGCCCGTAAAGGCGACGGGCTCGCAATGACAACTTACCTGTGGGGCGAGAGGGGG
>JAURXW010000408.1 GCA_030654205.1 Bacteriovorax sp. | reverse complement strand
CCCCCTTGTCAGTCTTAAAAGTACTTAATCGCTTTTTCAAAATAGTATTGTCCATGTAAACACCTCCATGTGTTTTGAGTTGATATAGACAATTTACTAGAAATAATTAGATTTAAAATGTGTGGAGTGTTGATGACTTACTATTTAGCATAGTAATAGCTCGGAAGAAATAGTCCGTTACAAAAGTCAGTAAATAATCGTCATAACCGTCATCTTGTCACGATAAATGACGAAAATGACGATTGTGACAATGGATTTCGAAGTTAAATTAAATCTAAATCAATCCCCGGATCTTGTATCGTTGAATGCAAGAAACTTTGGGATACATTATCTTTGGGATATTTATTAAAAGTTTCATCATCAAATCTGATCATTAGTTCTCTTGCACTGGCAGTTCTTGGAAGCCTTTCAACGATAATTCCGCGAGTTTTTAAAACAGGCTCAATTCTTTTTAAGTGAGAGGCAAATCCCTTAATTGTTTTAGGTGCCAAGCTGTTAAATTTTCCTCTTTCACTTTGATACAAATCTTTTTTGATCATCATTATCGATCCGCGAATTCCTTCACGACGTTTGTACATATCATCATCTAGCTTGTTGTATATTAGTGAACACATTTCATCATTCCAAAATGAGTTTTCAGATTTTTCATGAATATTTTGATTATAAATTTTCAGGAATGATCCTTTCTCCATACCTAGAATCTGCTCTACAGCAATTCCAATTCTTGCATAGTCGGTCATTCTTGGAAGGTTATGGTGTGATATTTTTGGAAGACGTTCCAATACATCAGCTAAGAGTGAATATATTCCTCCAATTAAATATGGTAAATCGGTTTGAAATTTTTCTTGTAAAGACATCTCACTTTCCCTCATTTCGTAAGGAATTAATTGAAGTTCTAAAACAATTGCTCTGTCTAAAAAATCTGCACGATTAGTTGGTTCATCAATTCCATTTATAAGAACAGGTCTTTGAAGATTATAAACAACCTCACGATTATTTGTGTACAAGACTCTAAAGTGAACACCTCCTCCGGTAGAAATACGACAGAAAGCATCTGCCAGTTCAGAATTAATTCCAGAAATATTATCAATCGCAACAAGATAGCCAGAACTAGCTATAACAGAAATTTGTTCCATATTTCTTGGAGGTGAACTTAAGGGTGGCTGTGTAGGATCAATAAGATTTTTTATGTATTTAGATGCAGTACTTTTACCTTGGCCTTGTCCTCCTTCTAAAATTAATATTGCGTAAGAACCACTATCCTTTTTCAATGCATTTAGAATATAAACCAAAATTAATATGGAGTAGTTTTTATTCTTAAGATTCCAAAGGCGTTCAAACTTTTTAAGGAATAAGGCATAGTCCTCCTTTAGAGGTATGGGGATTGGGCACTGCTTGTTTGGCCGAATAAAAGAAATTGGGCAATCTTGTTGAGTAGATATTTTGCCAGGCATTACGCACGTAATATTTCCCTCGTCATCGCAATGATCAAAATATAAATAGCCGGTTTTTTTATCGACGCCGGCCCTAATAAAAACGTCTTGTTTGTTGCTTGACTCGAATGCAAGAGAGTCAAACTCATAAATGATTTCTTCTAGCTTATGCTTTGAGACTTCGATTTTCTTCTTTCTGCAAAAGTTTCGAAGAGTGTCGCGCATTTGTTGTGATGTAATTTCTAAAGAATCTTTTTTATTGTTTTTTGTAAGGTTACAATATGAAGATCCATTATGGTCTTGAAAAAAAATAGCGTTATGATCATGAGTAAATGAGGTAACAACATCATTTATAGATAATTTGGTCATAGAATTCTCCTATAATCGATTGATAACTAAAATTAAAAAACATTAATGTGCTTGTTGGTTGAATATGATAAGATTGATCTGCAAAAACTTTCTTGGCATATTCACTTTATTTACGACAACATAAAATACCTCCTGTGTTGCAAGGCTGGGTTAGTTAATTGGTTTTTTCCTTAGCCATTTGTTGATCTCCTCAACATCAAAACGTATGAGTCTTCCAATTTTAATAAAGGGTATTTTTTTCCTAAAAATAAGAGAGCGTATGAGAGACTCTTTTACTTGAAGCAATTCAACAAGCTCTTCAATTTTAATTAATTTGTTCAATTCTTAACCCCTTGATGGGGATTATCGTAGTTGGAAGAATAGATCTTGAACTTAGCTAAAATAGTTTATTTTAGACTCTTTTTGAGAATGGATTTAGGTGTTTTTAGTGGCTTAGCAGTTCTTGAGAGGCTACGATCTAGGCTTACCACGAAATTCTTAAAATCAATGCGAGTAACTTTCTTCGATTGTTTCTTGCGTGCTTCTTTGTTTGGTTGTTTTTTGTTTGGTGGTTCTTCCTGGGGGCGATGATCTAAAATTTCACTAAAGAATTTTTTATTTTTGATCAGGTATGGGGTAATGTATTCTTCAAATTCTTTTAAATGAGATTGATTGCCAAATCTTATTTCGAAATAATCTAAGGCAATTGCCAAGCATAGAAAAATATCAGCTTTTATTTTTTTACGAATAGTAGACTTCTTTTTGTCATTCTTAATCTCTTTCAGCAGAGTGTCTACTATTTGGTGATAGTCTTTAAGAACTTCCATGAGTACATCATTTATTGGATATAATACTTTAAAATTTTGAAATTGTTTCGATATTATTTTTTTAGCACTTATAAATTCTTCTTTATTAAATCCAACGCTATTATGAGATTCAATTTTTTCATAAAAAAACTCTAGCCCCTTTATTGTTGAATCTAGGTTTGTTTTTACAATGTTGTCGGCCAAATCTATTAGAAATAAAGAAAAATCAAGTGCCAAAGCACGGTCAATTTTCTTCATAAATTCATTAATCGGGGTTTGATGAATAGTAAGCGAAATTTCTTCAATTTCACTCCCAAATGTTAAATAGATTTGTGACGGAAGATAATTGCTATTTTTGGGTTTGGTAGTCTTTTTATTCATATTTCAAATTTAATAATAATATGGTGGGCTTTTTGTCCTCAGTTGGTTCTTGTGAAGAAGCGAGTCAGCCACGATCTACGAGTAATTAAAAGTAAACCGAGCCTCTCCCCCCTAGTTAATTATATCTAGCGATTAAATATTTTTTTAGGATTTTAAAATATGCCAGCATATTAACTCAACTGAATATGTTTTAAAAAATTTTAAGTAGCGCAGATATAACATATATGAAAGAAAGAGAGCGATAATACCCAGCCAAATATTATGTTCACTTCTTGTCGTATAATATGCAATAAAAAAAATTATTGATTGTAGCAACAAAGCCATTGAACAATTTCTCGCAAATCCAAAAAGTCGTTGCCAGCCTTGAAGTTTCGAACTTATTGAAGAGTCTTGAGCATTTTTAGCTTTCGACACTAAGACACCATAGGCCCAACCAGAAAGATCTTCATCTTTTATGTTTTCTTTAAGTAAATGATCATTAAAGTTTTTTAACATAGGTTGCTGAAAAGGTTTTTGATAGTTTGTAAGGTAAGTCATTTTGAAAGACTTGCATTTATCAGCAAGAATATAAACAGGATCACCTAAAATCTTTTTAGTAAGACCTTCGATTATAAAAATAGAAAATTCAGCTAATATTTGGCCAAGAATGTATGAAATTATAAATAGTGACACTGTGTGTACTACATTTTCAGGGTTGAAGATTGTTTTCAAGTCAAAATGGATATAGTTGACAGATAGCAGCAGGAAACCAGGAGGAAGAATCGCTAAAAATTCATATTTCTCAAAAGGCATATCACTCATTAGAACTCCAGTGTTCTTATTGTTCCACTGTGTGTAAATTAAGTCTATTGAAAATAAGGAGAATGAAGTGGAATTAATTGGCTATTTTAATGATTTTTTATCAGAAATTCGCTTACCGATACCTTTGAAAACAGAGCTTATAGAGGCCCATACAAAATTAACCAAATTATTGTCTGAAGATGACAGTACGAAAAATCTAATAGTGACTACATTCTTACAAGGAAGCTATCGAAGGGGGACAATAATAAAGCCAGCGAATGATCAAAAATCTGACGTTGACGTAGTTGTTGTTACAAATATTGATCACAATATTATTACTGCTGTCGAAGCGATAAAGCATTTTGAAAAATTTGCAAAAAAACATTATGAGAATAATTATCAATTGCAGTCGAAATCTATTGGATTAATAGATGGAAACATAGAGCTTGATCTTGTTATCACCGCACTTCCGATAGAAGGAGCTGAGCTTTATAAAAGTGATAAACTAAGAAGGTTGGGAGTATTTGAAAATATTGAAGATACAGTTCAGTTAAGTAATACTGCTGGTTTCAGTTATACAAATGATTTTTTCAAGTCGCTAATTAAAAGTGATGAGTATGAATCGTGGAAATCTGAACCAATAAAAATTTTAGATAAAGATAAAATTATTTGGGTGGTTACTAATCCAATCGCACAAATCTTGTGGACATTAGAAAAAAATAAAAAGACAGATGGGCACTATATAAATGTTGTAAAATGCATGAAGTGGTGGAAAAGGATAAATGCAAATATGCCTAAGCATCCTAAGGGGTATCCGATTGAACATCTATTTGGATATTACGCTCCTGAGAAAATGTCATCTGTTGCTGATGGTATTGTTAAAACTCTTCAAAAAATAGTGGCCGAGTTAAAAAATAATTACGAAACTTCTACAGTTCCTAAGTTTGAAGACCATGGGGTTAAAAAAAATGTTTGGGAAAGGATAGATATTGCCAGCTTTAAGAAATTTTATGAACAGGTATGTTTTGCATCAGAGATTGCGCAAAAAGCATATAGCGAAACAAGTACTTATGAAAGTGCCAAGCTGTGGAATCAACTTTTGGGAGAAGAATTTGATGTTCCACCAGAGCCAACAGGGGGAGCCAGAGGAGGATTTACTGGAGTGACAGGGCCTTCAGATCCACCTGGAGGTAGATTTGGCTAAGGGTGCTTTTGCCTCTCGATCTTTAAAAAAAGCTCGAAGAATTTTAGATGATTTAGAAGAAACATCAATAGTTTCTGATTTGATTTTTTTAGAAAATTTAAATTCTTGGCATGTTAAATTCAAACTAAAATTAATTTTGGATAATAATATTACAGCATTTCCAAGTGAGACGGATTGGCATTTGTTAATTCAAGACCAAGAAGAATATGCAGCTATTAAAATAAGTCCAGATAGATTAAATGGCTTAAAAACTACTTATGAACATCAATTTTTTAATGTTGAAACTACAGATGACTGGACATCAGGATACCCGTGTTTAGAAGATTTTGGATATTCACTAAGGCAAGATAGTTTTTCTGCTCAACCCGTCATCATAGATGAAAGATTAAAGTGGTATGTAGAACGATTAATCGATTGGTGCAAAAGAGCTTCACAAAATGCTTTAAGTAAAGACGGTGATAATTTTGAACTTCCAATGTTTTATCTGAATCCGACCGGTATATTGGTTATAAATGAGTCAGTAGAAGATTTTTCAAATACATGGAATACAAATAAAGAAATGTTCGGATCAGCTTTGTTAAATTTTTCAATGAATAAATTTTTTTTAATAAATATTTTAAATATTAAAGGTGAATTTATTCGGAACTGTGTCGAGCCAAAAAGACTGGTGCCGATGACGAATGAAGTTGCACTTGAGGTCCCAGGGGTGTGGATAAAATTAAACAAAGTTCCAGTTTATGAAAACTGGAGTGTGGTAAAAACTTGGAAGGAGTTGAATAAAATTTCATCCGATGAAGGTATTAACTTATCCTTATTAATTGATAAAATATATCCATCACTAAAGAAGTCATTGCCAATTCCATTCCTAGTTGCATTTCCCATTTCTAAGTTAAAAGGCGGTGAAAAAGCATTGATGCACATACAGGCATTTGTGTTACCACCTCCTAAGGTTTTAGCTAAAACAATAAGAAAAGAATTCGGAAAACAAAACAAAGTAAAAGCTCTTATGAGTGGTCTTGAAAATATTACTCTCGATTGGATGACAACAGAAAATTGGAACTGGAAAGAATCATCTGGAAGAGGTCAGTTAAAGCATATATGCAATAAAAAAGTTTTATTGGTTGGAGCTGGAGCGCTCGGAGGATTTTTAGCAGAAGCTTTCGTCAGAGGGGGCGTTAGTGAAATTACTATAGTCGATAATGATATTTTAAGATTTGGAAACTTAACAAGACATTTATTAGATGCAAGTTCCGTTGGTAAGTACAAGTCTCAAGAAGTTGCCAATTATCTTCGAAAGATAAACATTAATGTAAAAGTTAATTTTTTTAATTTATCATTTGAAGATTTCATACGAACTGAGTCTGTAGCTGGTTATGATCTTATTGCTGATGCGTCAGCTAGTGATAGTGTATTAAATCAAATTTCAAAATTAGGAAAAATCAATTTCTTTTCAACAGCAATAGGCTTTAAGGCAGAAAATCTCTTTTTAATTTTCTCTCAGGCAGAGGAGGTTGTGCTAGAAAATATTTACAGTGTATTTAGGGCAACAATAGATTTAGAAAAAATAAAAGCGGAAAAGGAAGGCTTTCCAACTGAAGGAATTGGGTGTTGGCATCCAGTATTTCCAGCAGATATTAGTGATATAATGTTAGCAGCTTCATTAAGTTTAAAATGGCTAGAAGGTATGTATAATAAAAATGAAAACAGAATAGCAGTCATTCCAATTTCAAAAATAATATGAGGTTACTTTGCCCCGAATTAAGTTTAGCTCTGATTGTAAGAGATATAGCCTTTTAATTAGATCTGAGCATCTGCAAGAAATTTATCAATATTGTAGGGTGGCCAAGGATAATGAGACAGGCGGAATGATTATCGGTTTGTATGATAAAAATGGATCTATTGCTATGACTAAGGGGATTTTAGGCCCAACGCCTGATTCAAGATTTGGCAACACTTGGTTTTATAGAGGAGTTAGTGGTCTAAAGCAGTTTTTTAATAATTTATGGACTAGAGACTCTCTTCATCTTCTCGGAGAATGGCATTTTCATCCAGGAGGATCACCAGATTTTAGCCATGTCGATATCAAGCAAATCGAGAAATTAGCTATGGATGAAAAATATAACTGTTCAACACCAATTTTATTAATAGTAGGTGAAAGCAAAAATATTTTTTCAATTGGTGTGTATGTTTTAGCTTCAGTAGGTAAATTAATTATTTTAAAATGATGCACCATTAAATTTGATCCCTAGCGGAATCAAAAGCACCAATATCGTTAAGCTTTTCTTCGTTTAGAAATTTCTACCATCCACCTATGTCATTCCAATTTATTTGTAATCACAAAGTTTTAGGTGCAGCAAGGTTTAAAAGCTTAAGCGACCTTAGTTTCTTCAGGGGTATCTAGGCTTGAGTTACCTTCTTTAGATTCAATGGTCATGTCAGGATTTATTAATTCTGATTCAATTCCTTGAACTTCACTTGCAGGTTTATTTTCTTTCTTGTGCTTTTCATTTAGCTTGGCTAGTAACTTCTTATTACATTCACCAACCCACTGCTTAAGCAGATTACTTTCGAAAATATCTTTTATGGATTCTTCAGAAACTTTTACTTTGTCTGTAGATAACTCTCGAGCAACTAATTTAAGTGTTTTGTCACAAAGTAGTACCGCAACTACATCTTCAACTCTCGTCACAGATTTTACATCACTAACTTTTTTCCAATCACCATTTAAATAAGCTGCTTTAGAAAATAAATAAAATTCTTCAGCAAGATCATCTAGATTTGTTGTACTACTTAGGCTTAGCTTATGAATCAGATTTGCAATAGGTGGCTTACCCTTTTTGCTAATTACAGAATAAAGTTGCCACTCACGTGCATTTGTAATGAAGAAGTGTTCAATGGCAAGGTTGTTACAATATGTGAGTGTTTGATCAATTACTGTTTGGCTAAGTTCGACATAGCAAGCCTTGGCCTCGATAACAAAATCAAACTTTTCTGCTTTCTTTGAGAGTGGGCCATCTGTGAGTTTCACTACATAATCAACTCGTCCATTTTTTGATACGACTTCGGTCTTCAGTTCATTAAATTTGTTATATCCTAGAACATTATGAAGTAAATCATTTAAAATAATTCGCGCATCTTCTTCTGTTGAAGTTTTTCCCTTTGAGATTAATCCATTTATAATTGGTAGGAAGGCTTTTAATTCATTAACAATCTTGCTCT
>JAURXW010000407.1 GCA_030654205.1 Bacteriovorax sp. | reverse complement strand
GAGTTAAAAGAAAAACAAAAACATATGGAAGGTCATAGTTTTGTTAATCGTCGAGATTTTTTAGCTCATGGATTAATGGCGGGCTTTGGAACTGTGATGTTGCCAAGTCTTTTATCTGCTTTGAGAATAGATTCAGCCAATGCCCTAGATTGCGGAGCAGGCATGGCCGCTGCGCAGGCAAGAGGAATACCTATTCTTATATTTGATCTTGCTGGAGGATCCAACGTTGCCGGTTCCAACGTTATGGTTGGAAAAACTGGTGGGCAAATGGATTATTTAACATCTTACAAAACATTGGGTCTACCGGATTCAATGCACCCTAAAAATTCAGGACAAACCTCAAACGAATTAGGGCTACAATTTCACGCTGACTCGGCCATACTAAGAGGAATTCAATCGACAACTGCAGCTTCAACAAGGGCCAAAGTTGATGGTGCGGTATTTTGTGCATCTTCAAATGATGATACAGCTAATAATCCCCATAATCCTATTTATTGGCTAACTCGTGCTGGTGCTATTGGAGACCTAAGTCCAATGGCCGGAACGCAAGGAACAACGTCTGGAGGTAATTCAACAATTCCTCAGGCTTCAATTATTCCAACGATGAAACCAGTGACTATCAATACGCCAAAAGATGCACTTAATCTTGTGACTATTGGAAAACTAGGAACAATTTTTGGTAATGATAAAACGACAAAAATTTTAAAAGCTGCAGAAAATATGAGTGCCACAAAAGTCGCTCAGTTTTCTCGCAGAAGTCTTCCTGATCAACTAAAAGATTTAATCAATTGCGGTTATCTTCAAAGCCAGGATGCAATTAATAAATTTCTTCCTTCAGCTGTTGATCCTACTCTTGATGCAACTGTGACAAGTGTATTTACAAATATGAATGATGCCGATCAAAGAAAAACAGCAACCATCGCAAAATTAATTTTCGACGGTCACGTAGGTGTTGGAACAATCACACTTGGTGGATTTGATTATCATACAGATAATAGATCTAGTGGAGAGGACAAAGATTTTAAAGTTGGAGATCTTATTGGACGAGTGATGGAATTAGCAGCTAAAAAACAAAAAGATGTTTTCATTTATGTCATTACAGATGGTGGAGTGAGTTCAAATGGAAAACTAGATGCTACGACTGCAGGAAGGGGAAAATTAGGGTGGGGAGGAGATAGCTCACAACGTGCTTCAACTTACTTTTTATATTATAGACAGGCCGGTAAAGCGACTCTTAGAACAGCGGGAAAAAGACAAATCGGAGCCTTTAAAGATAACGAAAATGTTGATCTAACAGCAAGCTTAATAAGCAATAATGTGACCAATTTAGCAAAAGTCGTAGTCGCGAACTATCTTGCACTTTCTGGTAAAGAATCAACTCTTGAAACAATTGTTGGAGATAATCCATTCGGACTTAATTTAAAAGATTATTTAATTTTTAATAAATCAGTTTAGCTTGCAAAGGATATAAAATTGAAGAGACCAACTCAGTACAAAATAAGTTCAATTCTTTTACTAGGTACAATTCTTATTGGTTACAACCAGTGTGTAACTCCATTGGGAACAAATCAAAAAGGAACATTGAAATTTGCCAGTAGCAATTCAACTAGCAATTCAGGGTCTTCATCAAACGGAGCTCCCAGAGCAATATCTTTAGGTGCATTTAAAACTACCGTTTATTCAATAACGAGTGTTCGCTGTGTAAATTGTCATGGATCATCCCAAACACCGTTGCATGCTTCGCCAGATGTGAATATTGCCTACGATGCAGTCATGAATTCTTCAAAAGTAGATTTTACAAATACCGCTAATTCAAGATTGTATTTAAAATTAAAAAATGAAAATCACAACTGCTGGAGTAGTTGCGATAGCAACGCAAGTGATATGCTTGCTCAAATTAATAATTGGAAAAATGCAACAATCGGGACAGTTATTGATCCAACCAATACAAACGTAACTGGGAAAACTACTAAAGATACTATTACTGTTTCAGAAGCTCTAAATCCAGGGCAAGCAGCAAATGGTGATGTAGTCACTCTTATGGCCGAGTCAGCTTCATTGAAAACTCCCATGGTTTCTGCTACTGAAAATGGGACTAGCTATGTTTGGACGGCCGCTAATGCAGGAATAAAAAACTTAACAAGCACTGATGCGGGAACTGCAACTTTAAATTTCTCAGTTCCGAGTACTGATTATTACAAAGTATTCATGTATCTCAATGCTTCTACCACGGCTTCAGATTCCGTTTACGCAAAAGTAGTTGGAACTGAATACAAAGATTGGTCAATTGATGCGACAACAGGATTTCAGTGGCGAGAGCTTACGAACACTGCTCAAAAAACTGAAACAGAATTTTACTTAACGGGAGCGAAGGCCTATCAATTCGAAATTCGTCAAAAGGAGCCTGGACTTAAAATTTCGAAAGTAATTTTTACTAACGATTTAAACTATGATCCAAATGCAATGGTCAAAGTTAATCAGAAGGCAACACTGACGGCATCTCTGAGTGATATTACGGGGCTTGCCGCAACATATATGGATATTGATGTAGAAGAGTTTGATCTCTACAGTTATAAATTAACAAACCCACGTATACGAACAACAAAAGATTTAAAAATAAAAAAGTTAAAAATATTAGTTAACGGAAGCTTTAATCCTCAACATTCAACTTATTTTGTAGTTGATAAAACAGTCAGTAAAGCTGACCCGATTGTTTCAACTTTTTCAATGATATTACTTAAAGATAAAGGTGCAGAACTAGATAAGTTATCATTTAGTTTTGATATTATTGAAGTCGTAAAATGAAAAAAGATATACTGCTCTCGCTTTTGGTATTTGCTCTGACTCTGGCCAGTGACATGTTTTTAAAATACCACTTTTTAGCGAGTGCGGATTCACATATTAACCGTGGATTTATTTTTGGCTCGTTACAGGACTTGCCGCAAAGCTTGACACTTGTTACTTTGACTAGTTTTGGTGGAGTATTATTTTTTATTTATCTATTGTTGATATCTTTACTTGCAAGTGAATTATTAGTTTTAAAATTGGGTCTTGGAATGCTTATCGGTGGTGTTCTTGGTAATGTTATTGATCGGGCATTGCATGCAGGGACACTCGATTTTATCCCTTTTATTTTTAATCATAAAGTATTAATGATTTTTAATCCTGCCGATTTATTTCAGTGGATAGGAGCTGGATTAATAATTCTGACTATTTTTTTAAAAGAAAAAATTATTTGGTATCCAGAAAACCAAAGGGGATTTGGGCTGGTTAATCCCAATGAACAAATAAAATTTGCTTTAAAATTTAGTGCAATTTCATTAAGCACTTGTCTGGTCTTGGGGATTTTTTCAGTTTCATATTTAAGTTTGACACTTAAAGAAAGTCACATGTTAAATCAATCGACCATTATTGCTTTTGGATTAAGTTTTTTTGCATTGACAGTCTTTTTTAATATTTTATCTTTTATCGCCGGAATAATTTTATCAAAAAGAACAGCGGGTCCTCTTTATGCTTTTGAGAAATATGTTGAAGCGCTATTAGCGGGCGAGCGAAAAGATTTGAAGCTGCGAGAAGGTGATAACTACAAACATCTCGAAGAAGTCGCCGCGAATTTAAAAAAACACCTAGATTCGTAAATCTGATTCAATGATAATTTCTTTTAAGTGAAGATGATAAAGTTCACCTTTTTTATTAATAGTATGAGCACTTAAAATAGCACTTTGACCAACATGGCATCTGTCGCCAATATGAATAAATGGGCGATCAATAATTTTACTCTGTAAAGTCCAAGAAACATCATCACCAATACGCGCACCCCATAATCTTAACCAAGACGAATAAAGACCTGGAATAAGTTTTAATGAATTTTCTAAAAAAGGAAGAGCGTTATAAATTTGTTGAATTTGGTAACTAACAAACCAGCCGTTAACTGTTTCAGTATGAGCTCCTAAAAAACTTGTCCCCATTTGGGTAGGGATAAGTGGATTGAGAAGTCTCCACATTAAAGGAGGTAAGATGTAGGCCACAAAAAGGAGAGTGAAAATGATACTTAGATCTTTTTCAACGATACCACGAATGAGAAGGCCCACCATGAGGATGACATGCATTGCAGGGAGAAGGCCTACGAGAAAAAGAAGTGATTTGTTGTTTGTACTCATATGCTAGGAATTTTAGCATTGGTGGGAAATTTGTGGGAAGAAGGTGGGGAAGTGTGAAGTTTTTACGGCCTTTTGGAAAAAAGGCTTATTACGGAAGTGCTTCTCACGCTCGAATTTATCTGTTTATTTCTAAACTCAATTTTTTAAATATTTAATTGGGCAAACTCTTGGCGTTCTTTTTGTCGCTCAATTTGAAGTTGCTTGTACTCGCTAAATATTGGACTTTCCAAAATAATTCTTGAGATAGAACTATTAGATTCATTCAATACTGGCACGAGAATATTTTTACCTCGTACTTTATCGTAAAAAGTTTTAACCGGAACGTTATAATACTTTTGCTGATGCTTGATTTTCATTATGAATGCACTTTTTGTATCAATTCCTAAATCGTTTAAGGCCTCAAGTTTTAAGTTAGCAAGATCTTCGCTGGAGACGATGGCCTCGCCATTTTCTGCACCTACAGGGGCTCCTACGGGTGTTCCGGCCTTCGATAGTTTGCTTTTTGCGTTTATGCCTGAGCCTGAATTCTCGCTTGAATTAAGTTGAATTTGGCCATCATTGCGTGCTGATCGCGAGGACGGCTCATTGCTATCAGCTCGTTTAGAGCTTGTAGAATCAACTGTGTTTGATGGCCCTCGTATTTCACGATCTGTTAAATCATTTTGCCAATTTCGTAAGCGCGATTCCCATGAGGCCAAGTTTTTTTGATACTGATCATTTCTTAATTGCTCAGTTTCGCTCAATCCTTTTGAGATTTCTGCTTTAGTTGATCCTCCGAGCGAGGTTGGACTAAAACGAGAATTTACATCGGTCATAGCTTTTAATTTTTCGGCGTCAGAACCTTTCATTGAACTAGTTATTGATTCAAGCTCTGCGCGCATTTTTTTAATTTCAGCATCTCGATCGGATTCAGGCAAAAAGCCATTGGGTATACTTTTTTCAGCGGCAACTGATTTTACACTTGAAGATCTTTGGCGTTTTAATGCAGCGGAATTTGCATTGATACTTGAATCGAATTGATCCGATTGCACTGTTGCAATTTTATTTGAAAATTCTGTTTCTGATTTTTCAGGTGAAGCAGTTAAGGAAGTATTACCGGCGAATTGAGCCGGTTTTTGTTCAGCTAGCTTTGTAGGCAACGAATTAGTCGCAGATGTTAGCTCAGGTTTTCTTTCAGATATCTCTTTTGTTTTTTCTGCAATTGCTAGCGGGGTGATTTCTTTTCCTTCGGCGAGGAGAGTGCCTTTGGCGCCGAGGTAGTTTTCGAGGAAGGCGGAGAGGCGGGGAGAGGGAGCTTGTGAAGCATTTATGTTGTTAGCTAGGTGACTAGTCTTATTTTGTGGTGAAGATATTTGTATTTGTTTGATCTGCTCGATACCTTCTAAATATGTCATATATTTTAAAATATCTGTACTGCATTCATTTTTATCGCAAGCAAAAATAGATTGAAATTTGTTAAATGATAATGGGCCACCATCTTTACAAGCAGGGTTCATTTTGACACTTTTTGCTTCGCAATTATATATTGAACAAAATTTTCCAACTTCAGATTCGATTTGTTCTTCATTAGAATCGGGATTACTCCTTACATTTTTGCTAAAATCCTTAAACCAATTATCTAATGTATTTTTTTCTTCTACAATATTACTATTCTTGTTATTTGAACTCTTATTGGATTTTTCTTTTGCCAAGCATTGAAAGCCATAGGCAGAATAAAAAATTTCTTTATTGTAATTTTTAATACTCCTAAAAATATTATCTGTGTTATTTGGATTTAACCCAAATAGATCGGTAGAAGTTTTTTCATCAAGGCTGGCAAGCTGAGTTCCTTCTAGATCGGGGGAACATAAAAATGTTTTAATGTTTTTATTAACATCTTTACACTGTGAAGCAAGTGTCTCTAATATTTTTGTTTGATTATTGTCGTTATTAAAAAAAAAGTTATCTATATATTTTTTTTCAGAAACCGGCCCTTTTTTATAACCTTTAAGATAATTTTCAAAATCATTTTTTAAGCTAGATTTAGAGTTTTTTATTAATTTAAATTGAGGGTATTCTTCAAAAAAAGTATTTATAGTTTCAGATTTATCGCTTGGATCTTTTAGTTGCGCAATTAAATTTTCAGCAGATATTTGATCAAGTTGGGCTTTAAGAGTAAAAGCTCCAGATTCGCCTGAAATTGGACAGTGCTTTTTCTCAGGCTGGCATTCAGAACTCTGAGAAGAGGCCCCAAGTGTCTCTAATACTCGACCTCTTAAAATATCCTGTAGAGACATGGTCTTGTCTGCACAAGTTGATTTTACTTTTAAATTATTTTTTAAAAGATGTAACCTTAAATTATAGGAAGGGCTCGATAAATTTTTTTTACCATTACAAGTTTCAATACTATTTAAATTTTCGAGACGACACTCATTTTTGACATCTGATTTACCTTCTTGAAGAAGTTCTTTTTTTCCCATGCTGTAATATTGAGCAATAAGTGCATTTTCTTCTAATGATTGTTGGATTTGCAAGGCAAGTTTGGCAGATAATTTTTCGTAAACTTTATGTCTATGATATTCTTCAACGTCCGGATTAGTCGCAAGACCCATCGCTAATTTACAATTTGGAATATTTAATAATTCAGCTGCATTTGATATTTGAATTTTCGCTCTACAATCACTTTCTAAATTACTAGAACTTGCATGTACAAATGAGTTAAATAAATAAATAAAAATAAAAAAAATCATTTAAATTCCAGTAGAGCAGCTTTTATTAATATATTTTGAATAAATAGCACCATGACTACATGCAAACGCTACTAGGGTACTTGCGCATTCTTTAGTTTTTACCGTGTTAAACTCATCTTGGTCATTTAATGTTTCGATGTAGTCTAAATATGTTTCTCCGGCAGTATTTTTTGAATTAACAACTTCCAACCAAAGTTTTTTATTTTTTAAGACATTCATAAAGTAATCATAAATAATTTCGGGAAATGTAACCCTTGAGCATGGCGCTTCTGCTGTTAAATGGAATACTGGAGACTTGATTCCACCAACTTTTTGAGGTCTACATTTTGCCGATTTTAAATAGCTATCAAGTGCATATGGACTTTTATTTAAATCTTCTAGAGTAAAATATAATAAGTTGTTAGTACTTCTCGTGTATTGGGAACAATAAGCTTCCAGGGTGTCATCATAGTTGAATTTTTTTTGGTTATTTTTTTCTGCCATTAATGCAATTTTCTCTAATCCATTTATTGAAACTTTTGGTGTTCCTTGTATTTCCTTAATCCCACATTGAGCACAAGGCTCTTCAGCAAAAGTTACTGAAGTAAAAATTGCAATCATTATCGAACTGATAAAAAATAAAATTTTTTTTACAGAAAACTTCATCGACTATATCCTCAATAAATTCAATATTAATCTAACTTTTAATAACTTATCGATAGTTGAGATATATTCTTTAATTTGAAATCAAAATTAAC
>JAURXW010000406.1 GCA_030654205.1 Bacteriovorax sp. | reverse complement strand
TTTAATTTTGTCCAACTCATTTTTAGAATCCATAGTTCAAGAAACTTTTCGAATTAAGCCTCCAGTACCTTTTATAAATAGAAAAGTTATCAATAGAAAATTTTTATTCGGCACTAAAGAATTAAGCATAGATGATGAGCTCGGAGTCTGCATTCTGCTCTTGAATCAACAAGCTGATGTTTGGAGTCGTCCATTTGATTTTATGGCGGATAGATTTTTAGAGCGTAAATTTTCGCCATTTGAATTTGCTCCATTTGGTGGAGGTGCACGAAAGTGTATTGGTTCAGAATTGGCGACGATGGAACTTAAAATGTTGATTGGGTTGTGCCTATCCTGTTTAAACCTAGATCTAATAGAAGAAAGTAGTCCATCATTAAAAGTCATGCAAATTACTGTAGGGCCCAAAAAACCTATATACGTCACATTCAAAAAAAAGAACTGATATTATATCTGGGTATATCTATTATCGGTTTTATCTATTTTTTAAAAAAAGAGTTTGATGAAATAATTATGAAATGAAATCAAACCAGGAGTGACGATGAAAAATTTAATGACCTATATATTTCTACTTTTTAGCCTTTATTCTTTGTCTGTAAACGCTCAAGCTTATGAGGAAACAAGAATTTATGTTAGCTGTACAAAGACTGAAGTTAACACTATTTATATTCCACTTTTACGTGATGTTGTTGATTGGCCAGATGATATGATTCGTCCTTACGCTTTAAAGCTATGTTTACTTACAAAAGATAAAGCAGCTTTGCAAAAGTCGATTAAAAAGCGAGCAGAGGCAATTCGCACCGCTAATTGGAGAATCTGTAAAGAAGTCATACCAGGAAATCCAAATCCGACTGATGCTCAATGTAAAATAGCTTATAGTGCAAAGGTTAATGGTGTTATTGATAATTGTATTTCGCTAATAAGTATGGGGCATAATCCTCATAATGTTATGCTTATCATTGATCCACTAAATGTTGAGGTCTCTTGTTTGAAAGGAATGGATGTGATGTTGCAATAATAAAATGCACTCAACAGGTCCATAAATCAATTGGGCCTGTTGAGTACTATTTATAAGATTTATTGGCAGTAATTATTTTCGCTAAAATAGCGTGGACAGAGATTTTGTGGCATTGAGCAATCATTGCTAGTTTGAGAAGTATAAAGGCCAGCTCTTTGACATACGGCCGATCCACCATCAACAACATTTACAATAAAGTCGCCTTGCTCAACAGTATTTCCATTTTTTGAAAGAACATAGTGTACTGTATTTTTTCCAAATCCCAGAAGCGGGCGTTGAAACACAGTGGCGATCCAAAGATTAAAAGATTTTTTACTTTTTCCTTTTTCACTATCATATTCTTCAGTCTTTGTTTTACTAAAGCTGCCATCTTCACGAGATGCTTTTAAGCTAACATGATCAGCATCTATTTTAGTTCCAACAAAATAAGAGTATTCTCCTGGATTTAAAATTTGAGATCGACAATTTGCTGTTCCATAACTTGGCCCTGGTGAACCACCAAAACATTGAACTGTGAGCCTTCCTTCAATTGACTGAGCGGAATATTGTTCCCCCCCAGACAGTCCTGTTGCACAGGCAACACCAATTAATAAGCAATTACTTAAAAAAATTAAAGCCAAAGTTTTTACCGTTTTGTTCATAAAATTCTCCGCTTCTTCGTGTTTATAATTGTCTGTTAAAACGTTAAGCCTACTCATTTGGTTTGCCAAGCTTAGTTTTCACGTCAAACACTTAAAGCAGATTTGTCGGGTAATCTCTTAGGATTTTTACATATCGCATTCAGGTAGCGAAAAGCTTTTATCAAAGAGATGGCCCATGTAAAATTCACCAGTAGCAACTACTTCTAAATTAAAATTTCTAGGATAGGTTTTTTGAACCGTTGCCCATTTTATGCACTCACCGGTGTTGATTTCTGTTGTTGGTGAATATTCTAAACAAACAGTTTCTTCGTGATCGCGTGCAATGACTACGTCTTTGAGTTCATAATTTGTGCAAACGTATTCTGATGAACCACTGTCACTTTTTGGATTTCCATGCACTACTAATTTATAGGCAGTACAACTTTTTACAGGGTGGATACTTCTTAATTCTTGACTGGTTGCACAAGCATTAAAAACTCCTGTTGGCCCCATTGTCATTGCAATTCCTGGTTGAATAATTAGTACATCGTGGTTACGGCGCAGTTTTGACCAATCATCTTTAGATGATGCAGCAAAAATTGAACTTGATACTACGGCCGCAACAAAACAAATCATCATTTTAAATTTCATTTATTCTCCTAAAGTTAAATCATCGCAAATGATTTAGGTTATTAATAATTTCCGGTAAAATGGAAATCCTTAATTGCCTTAGCAAGCCAGATGCCAAAAAATCTACTTTAATGTACAGCCATACTCTGGTTGTTTGGGATTAAAATAAGCAATGGCAGAGTTGCCGTAATGCAATTTAAATAATCGTGCAAATCTTGAAAGTTTTACCTGTATGGAGATCATACCTTCATAATTAATATTTTTTTTAACTTCTACTTTTGTTAAATATTTTGAAAAATTAAAATTATTTCTTTTTAGGCAAACCGGAATTTCATTATTAGAAACAAGATGGCAGGAGCAAACTGTTTTAGCAATAGTTGCTTGAAGAGTGTTGGCATCAATGGAATTTTTGACGTTTCTAATTAATTTCACCATATCTAGTTTTGCAGTTTCTGGTGCGGGTATTTCTCTACCTACGGGGTATTTGGGATCATGAAAGCAAGAAATTGCGCGACTTACGAATTCATCAATTTTAGAATTTACGGCAGTGTCATATCCAGTGCGCACGATAATCATTTGCTGTGATGGAAGTATTATTAATAATTGCCCCATAAATCCTACTGCCATATACATATCCTCAGGAGAATAGGGATATGGTTTTCCGAATTCTTTTTTGATTCTTTTATTTAACCAGATCGAACCTCCATAGACACCATCATCAGTAATATTTTTAATTTTTGTTCCAGGTGAAATATATCCAGGTGAAGGAGTTAGCATTTTGTTAATCCACTCTTCTGAAACAATCATATTACCATTCCAAACTCCATGGTTTAAATATAGATAACCAATTTTTGCTAAATCTCTGGACGTTGCAAATGCTCCTGCGCCACCAATATAAGTCCCAGCGGAATCGCGTTCAAAAGTCATGGTTTTTATTCCAAGAGGGTTAAATAAATTTCGCCAAGGCATATCATTATAAGAATTTGGGTCATATATTTTTTTTAAAATTCCCATGGTTATGACAGGAGTCCCGGTTGAATAACTCCATTTGTAGCCAGGGCCTTCTTTTATTATTTTTTTAGCCGTAGCAAAATCCGTCATATTTTTATGCCCCTTTCCATAGAGCATATTT
>JAURXW010000404.1 GCA_030654205.1 Bacteriovorax sp. | reverse complement strand
ATCAGCGATCAGAGGCAAAATACAAACGCCTAACAATGGTCTTTATGCTAACGAATGTTTATTTTTACGACACTCGGGTTTTTCGAGATTTATACGCAGATGATAAAAGTATTAATTTTGACGAAATTACAATTTCAACTTTTAGAAATAAAAAATATTCTATTGATTTTAAAAATACTTCTACTAAACCTGAAGCACCTAAGGGGATTAATTATTTTGAGGAAAATTGGATTTCATTTCATAATTCTTTAACTAAAATGCAAGGGCGAACCGTCATTGCTCCCTATGAAGCCAGCGCACTTTCTGAAATACTTTCACAATTTGAAATTAAAGACCGAGCTGGTCGGAATATAACGCTGAGACTTTTTAAAATTTTTGGTGAACAAAATGGATACTTTCTCACTTCAAGTCTCGATAAAATGCTCTATGTTTTAAAACCAGAAGATGCCCGTCTTTTTTTCGTTAATGTTCAGGATTTTTGGAAAAAAAGTATTGCGCCTCAATCTAAAGATTACCAATTAAGTCTCGGTTTTTATGAACATAAAACAGATGTTGTTAAAATTAGCGACAAAGAGCTTTTTAAAGTGGAGCCCGCCATTGCAGGAGTAGCGGTAAGACCCTTGGAATTTAAGAAATTAATTGATTTTTTAAAAACTGGCGGAGATCGGATTTCAGAATTAACGGAAAAACCTAGCGAAATTCTCAAGAAAAATATCTTACGCATCAATTTTGAAAATAGGTCTTTGAGTGTTATCCTAGAGGACAATGACGCCATTTTAGTGGATTTGGATTTAAAATTTAAAATTCATCATTATGTCGGGGCCACATTGCCTTTTAGTATTAAGCGCTCCGATTATTTCGAAGATAAATCATCAATAAAGAAATAGGAATATATGATTGAATCATTGCAACTTTATTTAAATGCTTTTAAAGGTGAGTCACCAGAAAGAGGTGAGCGCAAATTATCTTATTTAGAATTGATGGGTATTTCGTGGAGCCTGCATATGCTCTACTCTTTTTATTCAATTTTTGCTCTCTATTTAGGCGTTAAAAGCTACAGCTATTTTTCTAATTCAAAAAACTTTGCCCATTTTGCTTTGGAGTCGTTTAGTTTTAAACTTCAAAAAATCACTTTGTTAAGTACTCTATTTGGAGTTATTTTTTATCCATTTATTTTTCAATTTGCTTATAAGTTTTGGAAAGGATGTTTTAAATTTTATGCCAATATTTTTGATTATCAAGATGAATTATTAGAAGAAAAAGCAGATGAAATTTTAAAATCTTCTTTTACTTCAAATTTATTTCTAATTCTTCCCATTATTGGAAATACTCTAAGTAATTTGGCTTTAGCTTTTTTCTTATTTAAAGGTTTAAAGAAAAAATTCGATTTTACCTCCCTTCAAGCGGTGTTAGTGCTGATAACTCCCTTGTTTATGCTTTTTTTATTCACAGTATTCAGTGCGTCTTATTTTCTTTTTTTGTTTACCTTACTCTAAGAGTGCCAAATAAGATTCTTGAGTCAAAATGTTAGAAATTATTAATTTTTAGTTCTACTCAAGTAGTCCATTGTCTGCAATTATTTCGTTACACACACAAGTAATTAGATATTTGAATTTGAGACATTTTGAGGAGGAATCTATGGGACTTTTCGGGACTATGCCTGGAATTTCTGGAAGTATTGAGGTCGTATGCGGTCCAATGTTTTCTGGTAAAACCGAGGAGCTAATACGTCGAGTGAAAAGAGCACAGATTGCTCGACAAAAGGTTCAAATCTTTAAACCTGCCATTGATAATCGATATCATGAAACAGAAGTCGTTTCGCATTCATCAATTTCTATTGAAGCCACACCGGTTAATAGCTCAATTGAAATTCTGCAAAGAGTTTTTGACTCAACAAGAGTTGTCGCCATTGATGAAGTACAATTTTTTGACGAAAATATTTCTATCGTCGTTGAAAAACTCGCACGCCGTGGAATAAGAGTTATTATGGCAGGGCTCGATCAAGATTTTCGAGGATTGCCCTTTGGCCCGATGGCCTCACTTTTGGCCATTGCTGATAATGTAGATAAAATTCATGCGATATGTACTGTTTGTGGAGCGGGAGCAAGTAAAACATTCAGGAAAGATCCGAAAGAAAATACTCAAGTCATTGTTGGTGAAACTGATTTGTACGAGGCCCGTTGCCGTGCTCATGCTGATTTTTTTGGAGAAGATACAGATCAACTGGCCTTCTTTTCTAATTTAAATGCCAATTTGTCGGACGCGAGTTCCAAATTTAAAAACTTATAGTACAATAGAAGCAATACTTAACCCTAAACTTTGGATTTTAGGATGACTGCTGCTTCAAAAATAGATGTATTTATTTCCAAAGAATCAATTGAAAAACGAGTTTTAGAACTTGCTGAAATGATTAATCATGATTATCAAAATCAAGAAATTATTTTGGTCTGTGTCTTAAATGGTTCATTTATTTTTTGTGCTGATCTTATTCGTCATATAAAAATCCCCGTCCAAGTCGAAATGGTCTCACTTAGTTCGTATGAAGGAACTGAGAGCACTGGGCAGGTCAGCTTTCGTTTAGATGTTAAACAATCTCTGGTTGGTAAAAATATCATTATCGTTGAAGACATTGTTGATACTGGTTTAACCATTAATTTTTTATTACAACACATGAAGCTTAAAAACTTAAAGAGTCTAAAACTTTGCTCACTTTTATTAAAGCGTGCTCGTTTAAAAATTCCAACTCCAGTTGATTATTTAGGATTTGATATCGAAGATAAATTTGTTATCGGTTATGGCCTAGACTACGATGGACGATTCAGAGAGCTTCCTTATATCGGAGTTTATGGTGCATAGATTTAAGAAACAGCAAGCCTCTGCAGAGGGAAGTGTAAGAGTAGATTTATTAGGTGGAACACTTGATCTCAATCCCATTAATCTTATTTTACCAAATGTAGTTACTCTTAATCTTGCGACTTCACTCAAGGCAAAAGTTAATATCACGCAAATAGATTTTGATGGTGTTGAAATTGTTTCACGCGATTATAATTCAACTGATCGTTTTAGCTCAAGTGATTTTACTGAAAGTAATTTTCAAAAAGGTTTTTTTGGTAATTTGACTTTTATAGCTCATTTATTAAACCTATTCGGCATTCACCAAGGTGTGCGTTTAGAGCTAGAATCAGGTTCTCCTCCTGGTGCGGGACTTGGTGGATCATCTGCCATGGGAGTGACTTGTTATTCTGCACTTTCTCAATTTTTAGGTCTTGAACTCGATCGCATTGATGCCATTTCAAAAGTCAATTCACTTGAGGCACGCATTCTTGATTGTGGTCCTGCTGGTTATCAAGATTATTATCCGGCAATGTTTGGTGGAGTTTTAGGTTTAGTGGCAACTCCTGGAAAAGTTCATGTTGAACAACTTTACAGTGAAGAATTAAAGGCCGTTTTAGAATCACATATCACGCTGGTTTATAGTGGAGAGACTAGATTGTCGGGAATAAATAATTGGGAAGTTTATAAAGCCTTTTTTAATAAGGACCAGGCCGTTAGGGCCGGGCTCACAGAGATCGCTCATCTTTCACATAATGCTTTTTTGTCCATTCTTAAAAAAGATTTTTCGGATTTGATATCGCTTATTGCTCTTGAAGGCGAAGAGCGCAGAAAATTATTTCCGGGTATCTTAACTCCTTTGATGCAAGAACTTCATCAAGAAATTAAATCTCTAGGGAATCATTTTGGTATGAAAATTTGTGGTGCCGGTGGAGGAGGATGCTTTTTGCTGACTCACAAACCTGCTGATAAAAACCTGGTAGCGAATTTAATCAAAAAGTTCCGAATGAAAAAATTAGAATTTAATATCGAGAAGCCACTCTAGGAGAGTTGTTAGATGGATACTAAAA
The DNA here is from genome assembly GCA_030654205.1 of Bacteriovorax sp. Taxonomy (GTDB): domain Bacteria; phylum Bdellovibrionota; class Bacteriovoracia; order Bacteriovoracales; family Bacteriovoracaceae; genus Bacteriovorax. The sequence continues at coordinate 2,308 of JAURXW010000404.1, read as the reverse complement.
ATATCGGAAGTCTCAGTATGAAAGGTGGTCGAAATGATAATTTTTATTTCTGCCTCATTGAATACTATCCTGAGAGCAGTCGATGGTTTTTAAAATCTCTTCTTCCAGTTAAAGATGAAGAAACAAATGATAGTGATGAGGCCATCCGCGCCTGGATTCATAATTTTGGTGTCAAACAACTTGTTGTCGACTTTCCACTTTCCAAGGCCACTTGTAGTACTTGCGAACTCGATTGTCCTGGGGCCAGTCATTGTCCAAAGCCTAATGTAGTTAGTGTTCGTGAAAAAATAAAAAATCTTTTAAACGAAGATTTAAAACTCATTAATTCAAATCCAAAAAAGTACGAACAAGATAGAAATAAAGCAGATGAAATTGTTTATAACCGTGATATTTTTGAAAAAGAAACCTCTCATCACTTATTAACACGTTCGTTTAAAAGACGATTAAAAAAGGGATTTTTGCCCTATTGGAATCGCGCCCTCGATTTTTGGGTTTGGCAATATTACTATGATCAAATCCTAGATACCTTCAATACCTCGTTTGATTCATTTGGAAATATCTCTCTTATGATTCTTTCGCGTTTTAGTTATATCAAACGCCACTTTCCTAAGCACCTTGAGCTTTTTGAAGCCAACGGACAAATTATTTTGATTGAATTATTAAGATCAAAAGTCATTCTGAAAAAAGATGTAGATATGCTCAATGATATTGATCTGGGAATGGAGGTTCGTCTTGATGCAATCAAAAAGATTGAGGCAAAACTCGATATTTTTATATATAACCACGATCTTGAAATTTTAGTAAAGAACCCACGGGCCTTTGATTCATTTTTGTTGGCCTTGGCCGGGCAAAATGTTTTACAAGATAAAAATCGTCAATTGCCAGAGTGGACAGAGCGCAATGAGACGAAATTTATTATTCCCAATTTTGGTTAAGTGTTTTGACCTCTAAAAATAGTTACCAGATTATCTACCATTTTTCTTAGGTCATTTGATTTTTCAGTTAAGTCTTTTGCCGATTCAAACGTTTCAGCTGCTATAGCATTATTTTTTTGAGTAGTAGAATCAAGCTGACCAACCGCTGAGTTGATTTCCGATATTCCTTGAGTTTGTTCTGTTGAGGCCACCGTAATTTCATCAATCGTTTTATTTACTTCTTCAATTTTTAAGACGACATCTTCTAAGCTGTCGGCGCAATTTTTTGCGATAATAGTCCCATTAGAAATTTTATCTTTTCCTTGATGAACAATTTTTTCAACATTTACTTTTGTTTCATCAATAATAGATGAAACACGCATGATACTCTCGTTAAGCATAGCTGATATTTCAAGAGAAGCCTTTCCAGACATTTCAGCTAATTTACCAACCTCATCAGCGACAACTGCAAATCCTTTTCCTTGCTCGCCGGCCCTAGCTGCTTCAACGGCAGCGTTAAATGAAAGTAATTTTGTCTGAAAAACGATATCATTGATTACTTTTGTTTTCTCACTGATGGCAGAAATAACACCAACAATATCGCCAATTTTTTTATTTCCTTCATCGACGTGATTGATAATTTCATTTTGAGTAATATTAATATCTTCCATGGCGGTCATCATATTTTTAACAGATTCTAGTCCTCTGTGTGAAGTATTTGTGCTTTCTCTCGAAAGATCACGAGATTTGTTAGCATTGTCAGTATTTCGCTGAACCATTGCAGTAATCTCATGTAGGGAAGCCGCCGTTTCTTGAATGGCCGCGGCTTCTGCTGTTGTTGCCTCAGAAAGTTCACGGCTTTTAACAGATAATGCGTTTGCTGTTTTAGTGAATTGTTCTGAAAGAGTATAGATTGAATCAAAAATTCCAGAAACTGATTTGTTAATTACAAAAATTACATAATAAATTATAACTGATCCAATTAGTGTTCCAATTAAAATAATACCGATTGAAATAATAGCTTGAAATCTTTTTTGATTATTTATTTTTTGAATAATAGATTTACTATGATTGGTGGAAAGTATTTTTAATTTTTGAAAATTAATAGCTTGTTTTGCTCTTATTGGCGAATATTCGTTGGTAAAATAGGCCAGAGTTTTCGCTTGTTCGCCTGTAACTAAACTTGCGAGTGTGTTTTCAGCCTTATCTAATTCATTAGCATCAAGCTTTGCCATTTCTTCATTTAGTTCATGAATTTCTTTGTTATCAGTTGTCAGCTTAGCAAGTTTTTCAGACAAGGTGGCATATAATTCATCAGCAGCTTTTTTTCTTTCAAATTCTTTTGAGTCTTTAGGGTTGAGAATAAAGCCGCGCAAGGCTTCAGACATTGTCAC
>JAURXW010000393.1 GCA_030654205.1 Bacteriovorax sp. | reverse complement strand
TCCCGACGGGGACAGAATAGAGGTGATTTTATGAAGGTCGTTTAAGTTGAACATGGAAGGATTTTAGAATGGCCGACTTAATAGGCCAAACAAAATCGTTAGGGGAACCCTCAATTTATTGAGCATGCCCAATATTTTAGGCACTGGTGCCGGAGCAGATTTCCAAGCTTTCAATATTTCTTGTCCGCTTTTGCTACAGAGTATGACATGATTATACTTAGAGTTCAGCGTTCTCATTACGGGCCAGAAGCTCAAGTTACTCCTCAATGTAATCAGTTATTAATTAAAATTGAAGAGTTAAAAAATAACGATCCCTATGCTTGTCAGGATTTAATTTAGTTTCAACCTAGGCCTACCTATTTGCAACTGCTTTATATTGAGTGTTAAGATTTCTTAACACTCAAGTCAATCGCCTCAAGTTGTGTGCATTTTCAAAATAAAAATTTAAATATTAAATAATGGCAACAAACTACTGATATCTTTAAAAACAGATTATTGGATGGGTAAGAGTAATTTTCAAAAATAATTTATTGTAATCATTAATATTGGCTTAGCTTTATACCGAGACACATTTCATAATAAAATTCAAATAAGGATTTAAAATTGACTTACCTTTGGCGAATGCTCGGATTATTGATTCTTCTTTTTACCACAAGTTTGAAGGCAGAAAGTTACAAACGAGAATTTTCGACTAACAAGACCGACGGGAAAGCACCACTTACTATTATTTTTAATGCTAGTAATATTAAATCAGCAAAGAGCTTTCATTGGATATTTGGAGATGGAGAAGTCACCTCCACGAACAATGCTATTATTTCTCATACTTTTAAAAAAGTTGGTATTTTCAAATCAATTTTGAAATATTCAGTAAAGAATAAAAATAAGGAAAAAGATGATGATAAAAATAAAGAAGGCGATTATAAAGACATAGAGAAGAATCAGCAAGATTTAAAAGATGGAGGATTTGTAATTATAAAAGTTTCGAAATCGGTTAATCTTCCCCCGATTATAGGTTCTGTTAAATGTGAGATATTCGATAGCCGCAGTGTAAAGTGTTTTCAATTAAATACTTATGACCCTGAAGGGGGTAGCCTTAATTATAAGTTTGATTTTGGAGATGGAGCAATTATAGATACTGCGAATACTGGAGAGGCAGTTCATCGTTATTCTTTTTCGAGCAACTACAAAGTTTCAATGGTAGTAACTGATTTAGAAGGTATGTCTTCATCAGCAACCACGCAGGTTAATATCATAAACTTGTTACCAGTTGCCAATTTCAGCTTCCAGTCCTCAGATTTCAAGATTGGAAGTATTATAAATTTAGATGCGAGTTCTTCATTTGATCTTGATGGAAATATTATTAAGTATACTTGGCAAATGGGTGATGGTTCTTTTGTTGAGGGTATGAAAATTGCTTATCAGTACAAAGAAGCGGGAGAGTATTTTGTATTATTAATGGTTGAAGACGTAGATGGGGCAAAAAGTTATTCTTCTAATGTTCTGACTATTAAGAAAAATTTATTGCCAACAGTAGACTTTTCTTTATCTCAAACAGGGCAATATTCACCTGTCCAGATGAAGTTTGATGGTAGGGACTTAGTTAGAGATGATGATGGATTTATTTTTGGATACACTTGGATTTTTAACACAGGTGAGATTATTAAAACGCCTGCGCCTTACTTGGAAAAAGATATAACTACTCATGGAGATTTTACAGTGCGATTGGAGGTCGTGGATAATAATGGAGGAATTAGTTCAAAGGAACACAGCTTCCATATTAACCAAGACTTAAGTCCCGTTGCTAATTTCACTATTGATAAGATTGAAGCGATGGAATTAGAGGTAATTTCATTTGATGCCAGTACGTCAAGCGATCCTTATGGTGACCCGTTAGAATATACTTGGAATTTCGGAGATGGGTCTACAGATCATGAAATAGTAAGCGCTCATTATTATCAAACCGCTGGAACTTATGAAGTAAGTTTGATCGTTACTGATTTGGGTAAAAATATTTCTACTATTAAAAAATCAGTAGTCATAAAACCATTCATTGTTAAACCAGTAGCAATTATCGGAGTTAATGAAAATAGTGACGGTATTATTTATGGCAATCTTTATGCTGATGGCTTTGATTCATACACTGAAATTGGAACAATTACGAACTACGAATGGGATTTTGGAGATGGAGCAGTTTCTTCTCAAAATTCCCTATATCATGCTTACAAAGAAAATGGTGAATATGCATTAAAACTAAAAGTAACAAATAGTTTAGGAGGAATTAGTGAAGTAACCAGAATTATAAAAATTGCTCCTGATAATGATCCTACTGATGAATATTCGTTGGCTAAAATAAGCGTGGTAGGACTATCAGAAAATAAATTTAATCCACTAATTAATTTGGCACAATTTAAAATTGATAATGATTTAAATTTTAACGACAATAGTACAGATTTTTTCGTAGAAATAAATGAATCTACTAAAATAGTAGCACAAAAAATTAACTCCAAAACGTTGCAAGCGCAAATTGTTTTAAAAGATGGGAAGAATGATATTTCAGTCTTTGCGAGAGATTCTGAAGGAAGAGTTATAGAAGAGTCATTTGAAGTTTATGCTGGTAGTAAAACAGTGAAGGTAAGTGTTTCAAGTTCAGACGGTCAAAGTAAAGCTATAGAATCTTCAATTATTCTTCAAGAAAATAATAAAATTTTTGAATCAAAAGTTATACTAGATGGCAGTACGGCAGAATTTATTAATATTCCCCAATTGAAAGTAACTTTAATTGGAAAAGATAAAAGGGCATATTACAACGTCATGAATTTTATGGGAGCTAATTTGGAATTAAGTCAAGTCATAGAAGGCTTTGGTGAGGTCAGTTCAATTGATAATAATGACCTGTCGCAGGGGCTTCTTGGCTGGAGCCTAACAGGTGGCTCTTACGAGTTTGAAAATGATGACATTCCAAAATTAAAAGTTAAAGCTGTTTCTGGTGAAGAGGTTACTTTAAAACGGACATTTATTTATCAGAAAAATAGACCATTTTTAGATTTTGATTTGGCGATTGAAGGATCAGGACTTGGAAATGAATTTATCTCGACATTTAGAAACCAAAGAACAGGAGAAATATTATTTTATACTGGAGGACTTGAAGATTTGAGCTCTACAAGTAATGGAGACATATTCTTTATAGATGATCATAAGTTAGCACTTGAATCTCAAAGTGGGGACAAGATCGAAGTATTTATAAAATTAAAAGTACCTAGTGAGGAGCCCGTAGGAATACTTGAACGTTTTTTTAGTGCTTTTGCAATGGGCACTCCTTCATATCTCCAATTTAAAACAAGAGGAGTCATTGATAATAATTTAAAGCTCAATATTAATTTATTGAACTATTCAATAGATAAAAATGGAAAGAAGAGTTATAAGTCCTTTGACTTATTTAGCATTGGGCCTAAGTTTGAAAAAAACAAAAATAAAATATTTGCAAGCATGACATTATCAGGCTTACCCCTTCAGAAAGTATACTTGAAAGGAATAAGGCTCTCACAACAGCATCAACTTATTGAAAAAGCCTTTATGCCATATTCTGGTAATATTATTCAACTAGACGAAAATGGTAAATACCAATTTGATTCAAGTGATATAAATTCAAATGCACCACAGTTTTATTTATCAACTGAAAATAATCAGTTGTCAGCAAATTTGGGAAAAATTTCCTTTGAGCTAGTCTATTCATTTAGTAATGAAGCTTATATATTTCAAAGCAGCAAATGTGGCTTAATGTTTAATTGTATCACTGCTGCAAAGTCGGCCACAATTCTAGTGAATCATGAGCTTGAAGAAATATATCGGTATTTTTCTCCAGAAGGAGCAATCAGTGGAGAGAGTGGACATGATGAGGAGAACGGAGGAGATTATTGGGTACGTACTCCTTTTAAAAAATATTTTGCAGAATTTAAAAAATTTTCGAAAATAAATTTAAAAATTGGGGATGCAAGTAAAGTCAATGGAGGTGTTTTTTCCCCACATACTTCTGGACACCAGCAGGGAAGAGAGGTGGATGTTCAAACAGCGAACATGAGTAAGTTACATAATTTTTCAATTAAATCCAATTTTGATCTTAAAGAAATTTTTAAAAATGAAAGCATTAAAAAATCAATTGACAAAATCTACGCTGAACCAGGTGCTGAAGATCATGTATCGCTACCTTTTATGCAAAACAGATGTTTTTCGGGAAGACTGGGATCAACTTTTTTAGAATATGGAAAACCTCACAAAAGTCATTGGCATTTAAGATTTTTAGATAATGTCGACAAAACCTATAAACCTCTTCCAGAAAAATTAATAAAGCAGAGAAGATTAGATAATCTTGGAGATGAATTAGAGTTCGAATATGAAATAGATAGCAATTCAAATGAGACTAATTTTTATGATTTAGTCAAAATGAAAGGCACTAATTACGATGAAGAAGAAGTGGTTTATGATGGGTTTAGAAATGTATTAATTAGTAATGCCGCTGTTACATACGTTAATTCGAGTGGTGGTAAATTGGTAATAAGAATAAAAAGGGCTATCGCTGAAAATGCAACCGAATTAGAAAAATATAGAATACGTATAACATCTAAAAATAGCGATAACGATTGCGGTGAAACAGAGCAAGTCATTAAATTAGTCGGCTGTTTTAATGGAAACATATATGAAGATATTAGTATTCATCCTAATGGTGGCGGTATTGTTGGAAAAGACGCTTATGTTTCCGATTCAGTATATTTAGCCAAGGAGGCAAGTGTTTGTAATAAAGCAAATATTACTGGAACAGGCGTAGAAATTATTGGAAAAGCGAAAATATATGGTAACGCTCAGATTGGAAGTAATGTAATTGTTTATGCGGAAACACCAGTGGAGATCAATGGAAATGCAATAATTAAGGGCAATGTTGCGATTGTAAGTGGCTCTAAAGTTACAGGAGATTCAGTTGTTGAAAACAACTTCGTAGAAAGATCAGAAATACAAAGTTCAATAATTGTAGATTCCTCAGTAAAAGGAATATTTTTTATAAATAACGGAAGAATTGAAAGAAGCACACTTCAAGGCCCTGATCGATTTGTTGGGACTTTTGGATTAACTATTAAAGGAGGAACTGTCTTAGATTCCATGGTGAGTAATTATATTTTACTTGAAGGAAAAGTTTTAGATCATGCTGCAGTAAGCGGGACTATTCCTTTACAATTCCCAACTATTTTTAGCATTCTTCATTTAACAAGTATTGCTGAAGTTACAGGAACTGAGTCATTTGCAGGCGGAAATGCTTATATTCAAGGGAGGATTTATGGAGGAGGAAAAAGCTATATGCAGTCTCAAATAACCCCCGTATTATACAGATCAACAATTTACCCTGCTGGTTCAATTGGAACATCAGGTTATGCAAATTGCTTGGGAAGTGTTGTTAATAGAACACTAAGTTCTTATTTGTGTAATCAAATTTATGAAGATGGTGTATTCTCAATAATTAAATAGATTTTAATATTAACT
>JAURXW010000387.1 GCA_030654205.1 Bacteriovorax sp. | reverse complement strand
GGGCCGGATTAAAGATATGTATATTTCTGGTGGGGAAAATGTTTATCCCGGTGAAGTGGAAAAACAAATTACCGCTCATATTGATATTTCCGAAGCCGTAGTAGTCGCCGTCCCTTCAGAGAAATGGAGTGAAGTTGGTTTTGCGTTTTTAAAGACTGATAAAGAAATTGGCGTAGAAGAATTAAGAGATTTTTTAAATCCTCTTTTATCTCGTTATAAGCATCCGCATTTTGTAAAATGTTTGAAAGAGTTTCCTTTATTGCCTAATGGGAAAGTCGATCGCAAAAAACTTTTAAGTCTTGCTTTGGAACTTAAAAAATAATAATCAAAGTTATTTTCTAATTTTAATTTTAACTCTGACTCTTGATTTTTCAAGATCAGTTTTTAAAACAAAAACTATAAGTATAAACATTGAACCAAGACCTAAGGTTGCAAAATCTAGAAAATTCATAAATGATCCTTGCTTTTAAACTCGTAAGATTTGAGTTTAACATACAATTTTATCGGTAGATTTTTAAAAATACTTGAAAAAATAATTTTTATTTTAATTTATTGCAGATAATTCTTGAAAAATTTTAATCAGATAATCAGGCTAATCTGTAATGGCCCAATTATAGAAAGTAGCAAAATGGTCGACAATGCAATGGCAATATCCCTGTCTTTCAATCCATTTTATCGGTTAACTTGGAGCATAATTAAATAATTTTCTATTTATTAAGCGGATTTGGACACTTCAGCTAGAATTCAAGGTTTTCTTCTTTATCATCTGGCCTTATCATTGAGTTAAATATTTTACTTCGATGGAGCATCTTTATGGGACTAGGGCAGCAACAAAAAGCCTTGGAAATAAATCTCAATCCTAATATCTACGGCACTTTTGCCGAGATTGGTGCTGGTCAAGAAGTTGCCCGACATTTTTTTCGGGCAGGTGGTGCGGCCGGAACTATTGCTAAAAGTATTTCTGCTTACGATATGACAATGAGTGATGCAGTTTATGGCAAAGAAGTCTCTGGGCGCTATGTCTGTGAAGATCGTTTAAAAAAAATGCTCGACACAGAATATGATATTTTAATTACTCGCCTAACTGAAAGTCGACATGTAGACACAACTTTTTTTGCTTACGCGGACACCGTCTCAGCTAAATCTTATAAAGGCACTGGTGAAAATCATGGATGGATTGGAATAAAATTTCAGCACCGCCCGCACGCAGAGCCTTCACAAGTCATAATTCACATGAGCATGCTGGATGCTGAAAATATTCAGCAACAAGAGGCCATTGGTCTTTTAGGTGTTAACTTGGTTTATGCTGTTTATCACGACGTTTCAGACCGAGAAAATTTTGTTTCAGGACTTATGGATGGTCTGACAACTTCTCGGGTTCAAATTGATATGATTCGTGTTTCTGGTGAAGCCTTCAGTGGAGTTGATTCTAGACTTTTATGTCTTGAATTAGTTAAAATGAAATTATGTGAAGCTGTTATATTTGATGTCGATGGTGAAGTTCTTCAGGCCTCTGATGTGCTTTACAAAAAAAATGTTTTGGTTGCTCGTGGGGGATATAGACCTCCCACAAATTTAAGTCTTGATATGCTTGAGAGTGGTCTTCGAAAATTTAAAAATTCTTTAGTGCCTGCTGAAAAAGAAAATATTATTGTGATTCCTGAAATTTCCATGTCGCTTCTCTTAGATCGCGGAAAAGTTGATAATGAAGACTTTTTAGCACGCGTTGATTTATTGTCGGCGCTTGGACAAAAAGTTCTAATTTCAAATTCTGAAACCTATAGTGATTTGAATATGTTTTTTACAAAATATGCTAAAAAAAATATAGCTTTTGTTATGGCTTCATATAATTTAGAAGAAATTTTAAGTCATACAAAATACAAAACAACTAAATTTGGATTAGTAGGCTCACTTGGGACTTTGCTTGAACCGAATACGAAACTTTATATTTATCCGGCCTGTGATGATGAGACTCACGAAATAAAAACGATTGAGTCTATGAATGTAGCCCCTGACTTGGCCTTGTTGGTAAAGTATTTATATGAGAATCATTTTATAGAAAATATTACTGATTATAATCCTAAAGTTGTTCAGATTTGGTCTCGGAAAATATTAAAAATGATTCAAGCTGGCAGTCCTGGCTGGGAAGATTTTGTGCCACTATCAGTTGCTAAAACAGTTAAAACAAAATGTCTTTTTGGAGCAAAATGCGATATATGAAAAATTTATTATTAATTATGTCTTTCGTTTCAATTTATTCACCGAGTGCTTTTTCTTGGGGAAAAACCGGGCATCGTATTGTTGGTGAAATAGCTCAACGACATCTCAATTCTTCTACTCTGAAAGGCATTAAAGAGCTGGCGGGCGTTGATAATCTTTCACGAATGTCTACTTGGCCTGATGATGTTAGATCAGATCCTAAAATGGGTTACACCTCACCTTGGCATTACGTAAGTATTCCCAACGGAAAAACTTATTTCGAACAAAAAAGAAATAAGGAAGGAGATATAATCGAGGCGCTTTACCGCTTTGAAGACACTCTTCGAGACCCTAAAGAAACAAAGGAGCACAAGCTTGATGCCCTGAGATTTATGATTCATATGACAGGGGATTTGCATCAACCATTACATGTGGGCCTGGCAGAAGATCGCGGGGGTAATTCCATCCGAGTAAAGTGGTTTAAAAGTGAAACTAATCTGCACAGCGTCTGGGATGAAGAGTTAGTTGATTTTGAAAAATTGTCATTCACTGAATATTCAAATTATTTAGATCATTTTACAAAAGTTGAAGTCAAAGAATTAGAAAAAGGTACATTCATTGATTGGGCCAAAGAATCGCAAGATCTTCGACCTAAAGTTTATGATTTTGGTGGGGTATCTGAAAGTGTCAGTCTTAGTTATGAATATAATTATAAAGTAAAACCTATTATTGAATTGCGACTTAAGCAAGCTGGGCTAAGACTCGCTTATGTTCTTAATAAAATCTTTTCTAAAGAAAAAATTAGTAAAGACGAAATTGAACTAAGAAAAAAAATAATTGAAAATATTTAGGAAAATATATTAATGGCATTAGATAAAAGAATTCAAAGAGACGTTCTTATAATTGATGATGATAAAGATATTTGCGAAATTTTGCGTGAATATTGTCATAATATGGGATGTTTTAAAAATATAGTTTTTGCCCATGATGGCATTATGGCCACCCAAAAACTGCGCAACCAAAAATTTGCCTTAATTTTACTTGATATGAATATGCCTAAAAAATCCGGCTATGATCTTTTAAGTGAATTTGATACAGGCTCTCATAATCCCAAAGAAAATATATTAATTGTCTCTGGAACACTCGAAAAAGATTTAATTGCTAAAGTTTTAGGCCGCGGGGTTAAAACTTTTTTGGTAAAACCTTTTGATGAGCCTACTTTTCAAGAACGAGTATTGAAAATATTGAGTAATCCTATAAATAGTCCCACCAGCAAAGCTTGACATTTTTTAGTTAGACACCATCTTTCTCAGTAGCTAATACTCTAGAGGAAGGGGATGAAAAAATGAATAAATTTGATTCAATTGTTGAAGGATCGATGTCTATTGCCCAAGGCGAAACTCTCAAAAGAAAGCATACTGAAATTTTTCCTGAACATGTGGTTTATGGGCTTATTAATAATCCTCAGTCTTTCTCGGGGCGGGCCTTAAAAAAATATGCGAAAGATTTAGAAAAATTAATGGATTTACTTCCAACTGTAAAAACTAAAATGGAAATGGATCAGTTAAGGGCCTCTTCTAAATTATCTGAATGGCTTACTTATGCTTCTTCGAATGCTATTCAAAGAGGAAAGAGTGAAATTGCTGAAACCGATTTGTTAAAATATCTCGCTCAAATACTTCCCCAATTTAAAATTGATTATAATGATCTCAACACAGAAAATGCAGAAGGTGTTTTAGAGATGCCCTCTTTTTTAATTAACTTAAATGAACTGGCAGAAAGTGGAAAACTTGATCCAGTTATCGGTCGATCAAAAGAAATTCGCGCTGTCATGGAAATTTTGGGAAGACGTGGAAAAAATAATCCTGTTCTTGTTGGGCCAGCAGGTGTTGGTAAAACTGCCATCGTGGAAGGTCTGGCCGATGCAATAGTTAAAGGACGCGTGCCTGAAGTTTTAAAAGATAAAATTGTCTATTCACTAGACTTGGGCTCACTTATGGCCGGAACAAAATACCGAGGTGAGTTTGAAGAGCGCTTGCAAGCACTATTGAAATTTATTAAGGCCCAAAATGGATTGGGAATACTTTTTATCGACGAGCTTCATCAATTGGTTGGAGCAGGAAGAACAGACGGTGCAATGGACGCAGCAAACCTGCTTAAACCGGCCCTGGCCCGCGGAGAGCTCCACTGTATTGGTTCGACTACACCTGAAGAGTATCAAAAATATATTTTAAGTGACCAGGCCTTAGACCGACGCTTTAGAAATGTTCCGGTAGATGAACCGAGTAAGGAAGATGCCATCGAAATATTAATGGGAATAAGAGAAAAATTGGAGATCCATCATGGAATTAAAATATCTGACGACGCTATTTACAATGCTGTCTTCTTATCTGCTCAGTATATTACTGATAAAAATTTACCAGACAAGGCTATTGACCTTATCGATGAGGCCAGTTCGGCGCTAAAATTATCGGCCGAGGCCATGCCAGCTGGTTTAGTAGAGTTAGAAGCAGAGATTAGAACTAAGAAAATATTTTCTAAGTCGCAAAATAAAAATGCTGAGATAGAAAAAGAAATTAAAGAGTTGGAAACAAAATTTAATTTTGAAAAAGCTAATTGGGATAAAAATGTTTTGGCCTTAAAGCAAGTCACCGAGATCAAGCATCAACTTGAGCGCTATAAGTTTGAACTTGAACAGGCCCAGAGAAATCAAGATTATGAGTCAGCTTCAAAGCTTAAGTACTCTATTATTCCTGAGCTTGAACAAAAGTTAGAGTCTTCCCCAATGGGGTGGGTTTTATCGACCATGGATATTGCCAATATTATTTCGCGACAAAAAGGTATCCCTGTTGAAAAGATTTTAAAATCAAAACAAGAAAAGATTTTAGGATTAGAGCAGTTTTTAAAAGAGCGGGTTTTTGGACAAGAGAGTGCGCTTCATGAAATTTCAGAAGTCTTAGTAACTGCCCATGCAGGGCTTTCAGATCCCACTCGACCATTGGGCTCATTTTTATTAAAAGGTCCTTCTGGTGTAGGTAAAACTGAAACGGCCAAAGCACTTTCAGAATTTCTTTTTGATTCAGAAGATAATCTTATTCGTTTTGATTTATCTGAATTCTCAGAGAAGCATTCAATTGCAAAATTAATTGGTGCTCCTGCTGGATACGTGGGTTATGAAGAAGGCGGTCAACTGACCGAAGCTGTGCGCAGACGCCCTTATCGCGTCATCCTTTTTGACGAAATTGAAAAAGCGCATCCCGAAGTCTGGAACGCCCTGCTTCAGATCCTTGACGACGGTCGATTAACGGATGGTCAAGGCCGCGTAGTGGACTTTAGAAACACCGTCCTGATCATGACCAGCAACCTGGGTACCGAATTCGTCAAACAAGGCGGCACCCTTGGATTCTTGCAAAAGGAAGCTTCAGACGAAGACCGTCAGGCTCATGAAAAGATTGAAAAGGCACTCAAGAGCACCTTCAGACCTGAGTTCCTCAACCGGGTTGACGAGGTCATCATGTTCTCACCACTCACCAAAGAACAGATG
>JAURXW010000384.1 GCA_030654205.1 Bacteriovorax sp. | reverse complement strand
AAAGGATCACAAAGAGACCTATGATAAGGATTTTATTAAATCTGCCCTTAGGCTTTCCACTGATTCTGAAGCATTACTAAAAACTAAATTTTAATTTCAATAACTTAGGTCTCGTCGGCTTTTGCTATGTCAAGATTTCTTGATATGCATTATATGCTTCACTTTTAAAGTATTTCAGTTCTAGAATAAACTTTATATGAATCGAATATTATATATTGATGACAACATCATTAATTTAAACATTTTCAAAGAAAAATTTTCTGATGTTTTTGACATTACGGTATCGATCAATCCAGTAAATGTTTTCAACTTACTTGAAGGCCAAAAATTTGATGCTATTCTTTTAGATATTCATATGCCTGACAGAGATGGCTTTCAAGTTTTAAAAGAAATAAGTGAATCTCGCTTTTCGAATATTCCTGTCCTAATGTACACATCAGATGAATTACAAGTTATTCGCTACAAAGCTCTGGCTTCTCAAGCTGCTGATATTATCTACAGAACACTTACAGATAAAGAAATTGAATTGCGTATTTTTAATAAAATAAATCTTTTTGCTAAAAGAAATGTTGAAGACAAGCACCTCACACTTGGATCCCTTAGATTAAACCTAGAAACGCTTGAAGCTTTCCACCAAGAACTTAATTTAAATCTGACACCCATTGAATTTAAAATACTTTCAACACTTATCAAAAGCTATCCTGAAAAAATTTCACGCGACGTGATGGTTAAAAAAGCCTGGAACCAAAACAATGTTTTGGATCGCACAGTAAATACTCATTTAACCAATCTTAGAAATAAACTTCCAAAGCTAGAATTTATAATTGAATCTCCTAGAGCGACTGGCATTATTTTAAAAAAGGTCACTCCGAAAGAAAATACTGAACCAACGCCAATTCAACCGATAAAGCACGAGCCTATTCTTCGAAGGGCCTATAATGAAATTTCTAACTAAATCCTAACTATTTTAATCAACATCAAATCAGGCCAAGTTTACCCGCTATAAAGCCAGATTATCTGAGCATATAATCTTTTAATGACGACGGTTCAACCAAAAGCCAAACTGCCTATTAAAAATGATAATTTATCAAAGCTTAAGTCATTGCATGAAAAAGGTGCGGCAACTCGCAACTTAAAAGCCAAGGCACCTGTCGATATTTCTGAAACTGCAAAAACTTTAAATGCTTCACAACTGCCACCAACTGATTCAAATAATACTTCTGAAATCGAAAAGGCTCCCGTAAACGCGGAAGAGGCCACTAGCACAGCTGCAAGTATTGCTAAAACATTGGCAAAAACTCCAGTTCTTCCCATCGCAATTCCAAATGAATCAAAAAGTATCAAAAAATTAGAGGAAAAACTTTCTGATAAAACTGCATCCAAATTGAGTTTTATCAAAAAGCCTGCTTTGATTTTTATAGAAGGATTTAGTCTTTTCGGACTCTCAGATGGTGACGGTATAAAAGATATGGCCGATAATCTTCCAGGTGCAAAAAGATTTTCGTGGGATGAACAGGATAAAATAATCGACGAAATAAAAAAACACTCTCCAGATCAACCCATTGTACTTGTTGGACACAGTTTTGGTGGTGACAGTGCCATAGAGATCGCCAACACTTTAAACTCAGTAAAAAATGGTTTTAGAGGAATTGATTTATTAGTAAGCATTGATTCAGTCGGGATGAATAACACCATTATCCCGATGAACGTAAAAAGAAATTTAAATTTCATCGGGGAAGGCGGTCTTCCTTTTCTCCACGGTGATCCTGACATCGCAAGAAATTCTAATTATACAGAAATTGAAAATGAACTGCGTCCTGAAATTCATTCAAAGCTCGACGATTCAGAAGAAATTCAGTTTAAAATTTTTGAATCAATCAATGAACTCTTAGGCGAGAGTCATCACCAAGATATTTTTATTGAAATTCAAACTACAGATGAATTGAGGAAACTTATTGACAGTCAATCACCTCATTATTTGAAAGATTAAGAGAGTTACTCTCCTCTTCTATTTCCATACACACAGCTTTATTGTCTTTTTGCGATTGATTAATAAAATCGTAAAGATATTCACAGGTACCGTAATCAACCATTCTGATTTCACGAATTAATTTTTTATCGTTATAAAACCTCATTCCATTTATAAAGCCTTGGCAATCTAAAACAACTTTTTCGAATTTATTAGTTATGACTTCGTAGGAAGCATACATATTTGCTTGCGGAGCTAACCCTAGTATTGGAGTTCTTTGATAAGTTTCGGCCATAACTGAAAATGCACCAGATAACCCGACCACAATGATCAACTTTTTCATATAATCTCCTTCTAATTTCTGACTAACTTCTTTTGTTACTAAGCTAGTCGGGTATTAAAAGTAGAAGTTGAGCTTTTTATTTGAAAAAGATGACAAAATAATTTTCTTCAACTTTTTTTATGTTACGCTATTGGATCTTAAATTTTTTCAGTCGATATGGAGGGTCCCATGAAAGTTCTAATTAGCTCATTTTTAATTGCT